>NZ_CP117523.1:0-310713 GCF_036812735.1 Terrisporobacter glycolicus ATCC 14880 = DSM 1288
ATGGATATAGTTTCTTTATGGGAAAAAACTTTGCAACTAATAAAAGGTGAGGTATCTACAGCCAGCTTTAATGCTTTTTTTAAGGAAATAAAACCTTTAAAACAAATATCTAATGAGCTTATTTTTTTGGCTCCAAACGAATTTATACAAAACATACTTGAAAATAGATACTTAAACTTAATTGAAAGTTGTATAAGCCAATTATCCCTAAAAAAATATCAGATCAAATTTATTTTAGACGAAAAAGAAATACAAGATACTAATGAAGAAGATAAATCTACTACTATCAAAAAAAGTTATCCCAATTTAAATCCTAAATACACTTTTGATACCTTTGTAATAGGTAATAGTAATAGATTTGCCCATGCAGCTTGTGTAGCAGTAGCTGAATCTCCAGCTAAAGCATATAATCCTTTGTTTTTGTACGGAGGAGTTGGTCTTGGAAAGACGCATTTAATGCATGCTATCGGACATCATATAATGTGTCAACAAGAAGACCCTAAGGTTGTTTATGTTTCTTCAGAAAAATTTACAAATGAGCTTATAAACTCAATAAAAAATGATAAAAATGAAGAATTCAGAAATAAATATAGAAATGTTGATGTTCTATTAATAGATGATATACAGTTTATTGCTGGAAAAGAAGGAACTCAAGAGGAATTTTTCCATACATTTAATGCATTACATGAAGCAAATAAACAAATAATCATATCTAGTGATAGACCACCAAAAGAAATCCCTACATTAGAAGACAGATTAAGATCAAGATTCGAAATGGGTCTTATAACTGATATTCAACCACCGGATTTCGAAACGAGAATTGCCATACTTAGAAAAAAAGCACAATTAGAAAACATAAATGTTCCAAATGAAGTAATGACTTACATAGCTAAGTACATTAAATCAAATATAAGAGAATTAGAAGGTGCTCTAACTAGAGTTGTTGCATATTCGTCTCTTACAAACAAAAATATTTCACTTGAGCTTGCAACTGAGGCTTTAAAGGATATAATATCAAATCCAAAAAGTGAAGAAATAACAGTAAACAGAATAAAGGAAAAAGTTTCAGAAGCTTTTAGCATAAAAATGGACGACTTTAATTCTAAAAAAAGAACAAGAACAATAGCATATCCTAGACAAATAGCAATGTATATTTGCCGTGAACTTACTGATTTGTCATTACCTAAGATAGGAAGTGAGTTTGGTGGAAGAGACCATACAACAGTAATTCATGCTCATGATAAAATAACTAAGGATATAGAAGAAAACCAACAAATAAAGGACAAAATAGATAAAATAATCTCAGATTTAAAGGGATAATTTATTCACATTTTGTCTGTTAATAACTATTGCTGCAATGTTAATAGATTTTTTGTTAAGATTTTGTTCACAATGTAATTAAGAGGGTTTTTATAAGATATTAACATTTTGTATACAGGTTAATATCTTTTGCTTTATTTGGATTGATATGTTTATCCACTTTATCCACAGCACCTACTACTACAACTACTATTGTTTTTATATATATTTTTATTAAAATGCTACAAGGAGGTTATCCACATTGAAAATAATTTGTAATCAAAAACTATTAGCTCATAAAATAAGTATTGTACAAAAAGCTATTAATGGAAAAACAAACTTTGATTTGTTAAAAGGAATTTTAATAGTAGCTAAAGGAGATCAAATAGTTTTAACTGGATATGATTTAGAAATCGGTATAGAAACTTATGCACAAGCAGAAATATCGGAGGAGGGAAGCATTGTTATAGATGCTCGACTTTTTGGAGATATAATAAGAAAACTACCAGATTCATTTGTTGAAATTGAAACAGATAATGATAATAACGTTTATATAAATTGTTTAAACTCAAAATTCAAAATTAAGGGAGATAGCTCAGAGGAGTATCCTGTGTTACCTAACGTAAGTAAAGATAACTTATATAACGTGCCACAAGATATCCTAAAAAATATGATTAAACAAACTGTATTTGCCATATCTCAAGATCAAACAAAACCAGTTTTAATGGGAGAGTTATTAGAGATAGTTAATGGAGAAGTTAGTTTAGTTGCTATAGATGGTTATAGACTAGCAGTAAGAAGTTGTTCTGTGGAAAACTTAAATGCAAATGCAAAAGTTATAATACCAGGAAAAACTTTAAATGATGTAAACAGTCTTTTATCCACAGAGGAACAAGTTCAAATTGGATTTGACGATAAAAATGCAATTTTCATGATAAATGAAACAAAAATAATAACAAGATTACTAGATGGAGAATTTATTGAGTATAAAAAATTACTTCCAAGAGAACATAATACTAGGATTAAATTAAATACTAGAAGCTTACTTAATAGTATAGAGAGAGCATCTTTATTATCACAATCAGAGAGAAATAATCTAATAAAATTATCAATAAGAGATAATACACTGGCAATAACATCTAATACTGAAAAAGGTAATGTTTACGAAGAAGTAGATTTAGAATTAGAGGGAGATTACTTAGATATTGCTTTTAACTCAAGATATTTATTAGAAGGATTAAAAAATATAGAAAGTGAAGAAATATTCATCGAATTTACCACTAATGTTAATCCATGTATAATTAAGCCAGTTGATGGTATTAAATATATATATTTATTACTTCCTGTAAGGATAGCTTCAAATATATAAGACTTGGAACCCAACTGCATTTAGTTGGGTTTTTATTATTTTTATGGTATAATAAATACTTAACGAATAAGAAATAGGAGGAGTCAACATGATAGAAATAGCCATAGATTCAGAGTATATTAAGTTAGATCAATTCTTAAAACTTGCTGATATTGCTTCAACTGGCGGACATGCCAAATTTTTAATACAAGAAGGCGTAGTAAAAGTTAATGGCGAAGTTGAAACAAGAAGAGGAAAAAAAATCAGACCAGGAGATCTTATTGAAGTTGAAGGAAACTCAATAATGGTAGTGTAAAAAGGAGTCCCTTTAATGCAGCTTAATAGCTTAAAATTAATGAACTTTAGAAATTATGACAATCTGTACATAGATTTTAATAAAAATGTTAATCTCTTAGTTGGTAAAAATGGACAGGGAAAAACAAATATAGTGGAATCTATTTATATGCTATCTTTTGGCAAATCTTTTAGGACGAGTAAAGATAAAGAAATTATTAAATTTGATACGGAAAGTTTGTATGTTGGAGGAAATTATACTAAATACGATACAAATGGTTTAATAGAAGTTGCAATTGGAAAAAATAAAAAGGGAATTAAAGTAAATAAGATACACATCCAAAAAATTCAAGAATTACTTGGAAATTTAAATGTAGTAATTTTTTCTCCAGAAGATTTAAGGTTAGTCAAAGATGGCCCAAGAGAACGCAGATCATTTATAGATAAAGAAATAAGTCAAATAATGCCCAAATATTATAATTATTTAATAAATTACAATAAAATATTAAGTCAAAAAAATAGAGTTCTTAAAAATAGAAATATAGATACGAACTTATTAGATGTTTATGATGAAAGCTTGTCTCAATATGGTAGCTATATATATATTATTAGAAGAGATTTTATCAAGAAAATTTCTAACATAGCAAATTCTATGCATACTAGATTAACTAACAATATAGAAGACTTACAAATTACTTATAAGAATCAAATGAATATAAGTGATGAAGATACTGTTATGGAAGTGAAAGAAAGATTTTATAATAAGTTAATTGAAAGTAGAGAACATGATATGGAAGTGAGAACTACAAGATATGGTATTCATAAGGATGACTTAAATATATTTGTTAATAAATTAGATGTAAGACTATATGGTTCACAAGGGCAACAAAGGACAGCTTCTATTTCATTGAAATTATCAGAAATAGAGCTAATTAAAAATGAGGTTGGAGAAAATCCTATATTAATACTAGATGATGTATTTAGTGAATTGGATGAAACGAGGCAAAAACTACTAGTAGAAAATTTAGAAGATGTACAAATGTTTATAACTACAGCAGAAATAGCGCATAAAAGTATATTTAATAAAGATAATACTACTATTTTTAATATAGAAAAAGGTAAAGTAATTAGTATACAGAATGGAGGTAACTAAATGAAACAACAAGAGTATGGCGCAAGTCAGATTCAGGTACTAGAAGGTCTAGAAGCAGTTAGAAAAAGACCTGGTATGTATATAGGATCTACTGGACCAAGAGGATTACACCATCTAGTTTATGAAATTGTTGATAATAGTATAGATGAAGCATTACAAGGTTATTGCGACAGAATATATGTTAGTCTAAATGATGATGGTAGTGTAACTGTAAAGGATGATGGTAGAGGAATACCTGTTGAAACTCATCCTAAGACTGGAAAATCTACTTTAGAAACAGTTTTAACAGTTTTACACGCAGGAGGTAAATTTGGTGGAGGAGGATACAAGGTATCTGGTGGACTTCACGGAGTTGGTATATCTGTAGTTAATGCATTGTCAAAATGGTTAGTTGCAGATGTATATAGAGATGGAAAGATATATAGACAAAATTATGGAAAAGGGATGGCAACTTCAGCATTAGAAGTAGTTGGAGAGTCTCATCATACAGGAACAATAATAAGCTTCATGCCAGATGAAACTATATTCGATGAAGTTGAATTCAAATATGAAATATTAGAACATAGACTTAGAGAGCTTGCTTTCTTAAATAAGGGAGTAAGAATTGTATTTGAAGATAAAAGAGTAGATAGTGAGCGTAAAAAAGAATTCCATTACGATGGTGGTCTAGTAGAGTTTGTTAAATACTTAAACAAAACAAAAACAGCTATACATGAAGATATAGTTCACATAGATAAAAAAATAGGCGATTCTATCGTTGAAATAGCAATGCAATATACTGATGGATATACAGAAAATATATTCTCATTTGCAAATAATATTGATACACACGAAGGTGGAACTCACTTAGCAGGATTTAAAACAGCATTAACTAAAACTGTAAATGACTATGCTAAGCGTAATAAGTTAATAAAAGAAAATGAGGGAAATTTAACAGGTGAAGATATAAGAGAAGGTCTTACAGCTGTTATATCAGTTAAACTACCAGAACCTCAATTTGAAGGTCAAACAAAGACTAAATTAGGTAATACATATATGAGAGGTAGTGTAGATAGCGTAACAGTAGAAGAACTAGGAGCATTCTTAGAAGAAAATCCAACAACAGCTAGAATTATAGTTGATAAAGGTTTAAGAGCTCAAAGAGCTAGAGAGGCTGCAAAAAGAGCTAGAGAACTAACAAGAAGAAAAAGTGTTCTTGAGAGTACATCATTACCTGGGAAATTAGCAGACTGTGCAGAGAAAGATCCTGCAAAAAGTGAAATATTCTTAGTCGAAGGGGATTCTGCCGGTGGATCTGCAAAACAAGGTAGAGATAGACATACACAAGCAATACTACCACTTAGAGGTAAGATATTAAACGTAGAAAAATCAAGATTAGATAAAATATTATCTTCCGATGAAATAAAAAATATGATAACCGCTTACGGCTGTGGCGTAGGAAATGACTTTGATTTAGAAAAAGCTAGATATCACAAAATTATAATCATGACCGATGCCGATGTAGATGGTGCTCACATTAGAACACTATTATTAACATTCTTCTTTAGATACATGAGACCTCTTATAGAGAATGGATATGTTTATGCAGCACAACCACCTCTATACAAGGTTAAAAAACAAAAGAAAGAATACTATGTTTATTCAGATAAAGAGTTAGAAGTTTTATTAGAGGAAATAGGAAGAACTGGTGTTGAACTTCAAAGATACAAAGGTCTTGGAGAGATGAACGCTGAGCAACTATGGGATACAACAATGAACCCAGAAACAAGAACATTATTACAAGTTACAATTGAAGATGCTGTAATTGCAGATCAAGTATTCTCTATGTTAATGGGAGATAAGGTTGGACCAAGAAAAGAATTTATAGAAGAAAATGCAACATATGTTACAAACTTAGATATATAAGAAAGGGGATGAGTAAAAATGGAAGAAAATAAAAAGATACTCCCTATAGAAATAGCAAGTGAAATGAAGAAATCCTATATTGATTATGCCATGAGTGTTATAGTTGGTCGTGCATTACCAGATGTAAGAGACGGATTAAAGCCTGTTCATAGAAGAATACTTTACTCTATGAATGATTTAAATTTAACGCCAGATAAACCTTATAGAAAATCAGCACGTATTGTTGGGGACGTTCTAGGGAAGTACCATCCACATGGAGACACAGCAGTATACTTTGCAATGGTAAGAATGGCTCAAGACTTCTCAACTAGAGGACTTTTAGTTGATGGTCATGGTAACTTTGGTTCTGTAGATGGTGACTCACCAGCAGCAATGCGTTATACAGAAGCAAAAATGAGTAAATTAGCTATGGAATTACTTAGAGACATAGATAAAGAAACTGTAGACTTTGTACCAAACTTTGATGAGTCTTTAAAAGAGCCATCAGTATTACCATCAAGATATCCAAACTTATTAGTAAATGGATCTAATGGTATAGCAGTTGGTATGGCTACATCTATTCCACCGCATAACTTAGGTGAAACAATTGATGCAGCAGTACATTTAATTGATAATCCAGATTGTAGCATAGAAGAATTAATGAAGTATGTACAAGGACCAGATTTCCCAACATCAGCAATAATAATGGGAAAAGAAAATATAGCAGAAGCTTATAGAACTGGTAGAGGTAAAGTAAAAGTTAGATCTAGAGCTATGATAGAAGAATTACCGAAAGGAAGACAACAAATAGTTGTTACAGAAATTCCTTACCAAGTAAATAAAGCTAGATTAGTTGAAAGAATAGCTGAACTAGTTAAAGATAAAAAATTAGAAGGTATTTCTGATTTAAGAGATGAAAGTAATAGAAATGGTATGAGAATCGTTATAGAACTAAAAAGAGATGCTAATGCTAACATAGTTCTTAACAATCTGTATAAACATTCTCAAATGGAAGATACTTTCAGTATAATAATGCTTGCACTTGTTAATGGTGTACCTAAAGTATTAAATTTAAAAGAAATGCTATATTACTATGTTGAACATCAAAAAGATGTTGTTACACGTAGAACTAAATTTGAATTAAATAAAGCAGAAGCAAGAGCACATATATTAGAAGGATTAAGAATAGCACTAGATAATATAGACGCTGTAATAAGTCTAATAAGAGCTTCTAAGACAACTCAAGAAGCTAAAAATGGACTAATAGAAAAATTCGGATTAACAGATGTACAAGCTCAAGCTATCTTAGATATGAGATTACAAAGACTAACTGGATTAGAGAGAGAAAAGATAGAAGATGAATACAGTGAGTTAATGAAAAAAATAGAATATTTAAGATCTATATTAGCAGATGAACAACTACTTTTAGGTGTTATAAAAGAAGAAATTATAGCTATAAGACAAAAATATGCAGATGAGAGAAGAACAGAAATAAGACATGCTGAAGGTGAAATCAATATGAGAGATTTAATTGATGATGAAGAAATAGCAATTACTCTTACTCATTTTGGTTACATAAAGAGAGTACCTCTAGATACATATAAGAGTCAAAATAGAGGTGGTAAAGGAATATCAGCAATGTCTACTAGAGAAGAAGACTTTGTAAAACATTTAGTTACAACAACTACACATAGTAGATTATTATTCTTTACAAATAAAGGTAGAGTATTTAGACTAGATGCTTTTGAAATTCCAGAAGGAAAGAGAAAGGCAAAAGGAACCGCTATAGTAAATCTATTACAATTAGCACCAAATGAAAAAATAACTACTCTAATTCCAGTAGATAATTCAAATAATGATGAGCTATTCTTACTATTAGCTACTAAAAAAGGTATCGTAAAGAAAACTAAACGTGAAGAATTTAAAAATATTAATAAATCAGGATTAATAGCAATTGGGCTTAGAAGTGATGATGAATTAATAGATGTTAAAATTACAAACGGTGAAAAAGATGTCCTTTTAGTTACTGAAAACGGAATGTCTATAAGATTTAATGAAACAGATATAAGACATATGGGTAGAACAGCCATGGGTGTAAAAGGTATAACTTTATCAGGAGACGATAGAGTAGTTTCTATGAACTTAACAGACGAAGGTCAGGAATTATTAGTAGTAAGTGAAAAAGGATTCGGCAAAAGAACAGATATTAACGAATATAGAGTTCAAAGTAGAGCTGGAAAAGGAATAAAAACATATAATATATTTGAAAAGACAGGTAAAATCGTTGGAGCTGAAATGGTTTCAGAGATAGATCAAATAATGATGATTAACTCTAATGGAATACTTATAAGACTGGAAGTTGAAGGAATTTCAATTTATGGAAGAGTAACAAGTGGGGTTAAATTAATGAAGACCGAAGACGAAGTAAATGTAGTTTCGATTGCAAAAATAAATATAGATGAAGAATAGGATTTTATCCTATTCTTTTTCCATATTTATTTGTAATATATAATTAATAAATATAAAAAGGAGAAATTACTATGAGTTCAAAAAAGGGATTATACTTAGTATTAGGAGCAGTAGCTGGATTTGTAACAGGATTATGTTTAGCACCTAAAGAAGGTTCTGAAATAAGAAAAGAAGCTAAAGAAAAATTAATAGAAGTAAAAGAAAATCCAAAAGATGTTCTACATGAAACATTTGATAGCGTTAAAGAAAAAATCATATCTATAAAAGATGAAATAATAGAAGATAGTAATATAGAAATATCAGAAGAAGATATATTAATAAGTAAGAGCTTTGAAGAGGGAGATAAGTAATGAATGCATTAGGCTGGCAAATAGGGGCAGTTTTATTTGGTGCTAGCTTTTTTATAGTAGCTATATATTTAGCAAAAGTATTGAATAGCGCCAATAAGGTTGTAGAAAGAACAAATAGATTAATAGATGTTAATGAAAGACATATAACCGATATAATAGACAATGCTGCACATATAACAAAAAGTGTGAGAGAAATTATGGATATAGTAACTAAGATTAGTAGCTTATTTAGAGTATTCAAGTTTTTTAAAAAATAGCACATTAAACAGGAGGTAAAATAATGTCAATAAAAATAAATTCAATATTAGATACAGCAAATGATTTCTGGAAAGTTTCACTTGAAGGAGAATTAGATGTATCTACAGCAGATGAATTAAAAAAATGCCTACATAAATTAGTTGACGAGAAAAATATAGACATGAGGTTAGATCTTGAAGATTTAGAATATATAGATTCAACTGGGCTTGGAGTAATGATAGGAATTCTAAAAAGATTAAAGATAGAGAATAAAGAAGTCTATATAGAAAGACCTAAGAATAACGTAAGAAAAATATTCAATATAACAGGTTTAGATAAGATTTTTAAATTGGAGGGATAGTTTTGACTTGCGAAACAATAAAAATGGAGATTACAGCAAATCCAGAGTATGTAAGTATAATAAGATTAACTACTTCTGGTATTGCAAATAAAGTAGGCTTTTGTATTGATGATATAGAGGATTTAAAAGTGGCTATATCCGAAGCTTGTACAAATGCTATAAAACATAGCTCAGAAGATCGATTTACAATTATATACTCAATGATAGAAAATGGATTAACTATAGAAATAATAGATAATGGTAAAGGATATGATAGAAGCTCTGTAAGTGAACCAGATATAGATAATCTTAAAGAGAGTGGGATGGGACTATTTATAATAGAATCTCTTATGGATGAAGTAATTGTTGAATCACAAGAAGGAAAGGGAACTAGTATAAAAATGACAAAGTATTTAGGAGTTGATATGTAATGAAGAGGGTAGCTAATGCTACAGATTACCTAAATATGGAAACTAAAGAACTTTTTAAACTTTATAGCAAAGAAAAGAATAGAGAAGTAAGAGATATATTAATTGAAAGACATCTATATTTAGTTAATATCTTAGCAAAAAAGTATATTAATAAAGGAGTAGAATTTGATGATATATACCAAGTTGCTTCTTTAGCATTAATATACGCTATAGATAGATATGATATAGAAAAAGGATTTGAATTTTCAAGTTTTGCTACACCTACAATAGTGGGTGAAATAAAAAAGTACTTTAGAGATAAAGTGTGGACCCTAAGAGTTCCCAGAAGGGTTCAAGAACTAAGTAAAAAGGTAAGTGAAGCTAAAGTTGTACTAGAACAACAAAATAAAAAACATCCTAAAGTAAAAGAAATTGCTGAATATTTAGGATGCACAGAGGAAGAAGTATTAGAGTCTATGGAGGCATCTTATGGATATCAACCAGTATCGTTAGATGCAACTACTAACAGTGATTCAGAAGAAAATATATCTTTAATGGATAAAATAGCAGACAAAGAAGAAAGTTTTAATGATATAGAATATAAAGATTTCTTAGAAAAATTTATAGAAACATTAAATGAATTAGAAGTTCAGATTTTTAAAGGCAGGTTCTATTTGGAAAAAACACAATCAGCTCTAGCAAAAGAATTGAATATATCTCAAATGACTATTTCTAGACTTGAAAGAAAGATAATAGAAAAGCTAAAAAAAGAATATGAAAAAAATATATAAAAAACTATTGACCTATCACTTAATATAGTGTATATTATTTATTGCGCCAGAGAAATGGAGCAAAAGAAAAGTATCACTTAGGTGATAGGTTAATTTTTCTTAAATAAGAAAAATTAAAAAGAGTAAAAAACATTTGACAAAAGTTTTGAAAAATGTTAATATAATACTCGTACTAAAAAAGGAAAATAAAATTTGGTTATTATAGCAAAGAGGATACACCTGTTTCCATTCCGAACACAGAAGTTAAGCTCTTGAGCGCTGATGGTACTTGGGGGGCAACCTCCTGGGAGAGTAGGACGTAGCCAAATTTGGTGCATGCCGAAGTGGCGGAACTGGCAGACGCACAGGACTTAAAATCCTGCGAAACTTATACTTTCGTACCGGTTCGATTCCGGTCTTCGGCACCAAAAAAGTGGACCATTAGCTCAGTTGGTTAGAGCGCCCGGCTCATAACCGGTAGGTCTGGGGTTCGAGTCCCTGATGGTCCACCAGAAAGAACTTTGAAAATTAAACAGTAGGTTAACAATAAATTAATTCTTTAAGAATTAAACTGAAACAACAAACAAACCAAGCCAGATATTCAGATAATGATTAGTCTGAGCGATGGACAACTTTTTTATGAGAGTTTGATCCTGGCTCAGGATGAACGCTGGCGGCGTGCCTAACACATGCAAGTCGAGCGATTCACTTCGGTGAAGAGCGGCGGACGGGTGAGTAACGCGTGGGTAACCTGCCTCATACACATGGATAACATACCGAAAGGTATGCTAATACAGGATAACATAAGAAATTCACATGTATTTCTTATCAAAGCTCCGGCGGTATGAGATGGACCCGCGTCTGATTAGCTAGTTGGTAAGGTAACGGCTTACCAAGGCGACGATCAGTAGCCGACCTGAGAGGGTGATCGGCCACATTGGAACTGAGACACGGTCCAAACTCCTACGGGAGGCAGCAGTGGGGAATATTGCACAATGGGCGAAAGCCTGATGCAGCAACGCCGCGTGAGTGATGAAGGCCTTCGGGTCGTAAAACTCTGTCCTCAAGGAAGATAATGACGGTACTTGAGGAGGAAGCCCCGGCTAACTACGTGCCAGCAGCCGCGGTAATACGTAGGGGGCTAGCGTTATCCGGATTTACTGGGCGTAAAGGGTGCGTAGGTGGTTTCTTAAGTCAGGAGTGAAAGGCTACGGCTCAACCGTAGTAAGCTCTTGAAACTGGGAGACTTGAGTGCAGGAGAGGAAAGTGGAATTCCTAGTGTAGCGGTGAAATGCGTAGATATTAGGAGGAACACCAGTAGCGAAGGCGGCTTTCTGGACTGTAACTGACACTGAGGCACGAAAGCGTGGGGAGCGAACAGGATTAGATACCCTGGTAGTCCACGCCGTAAACGATGAGTACTAGGTGTCGGGGGTTACCCCCCTCGGTGCCGCAGCTAACGCATTAAGTACTCCGCCTGGGGAGTACGCTCGCAAGAGTGAAACTCAAAGGAATTGACGGGGACCCGCACAAGTAGCGGAGCATGTGGTTTAATTCGAAGCAACGCGAAGAACCTTACCTAAGCTTGACATCCTTTTGACCGATGCCTAATCGCATTTTTCCCTTCGGGGACAGAAGTGACAGGTGGTGCATGGTTGTCGTCAGCTCGTGTCGTGAGATGTTGGGTTAAGTCCCGCAACGAGCGCAACCCTTGCCTTTAGTTGCCAGCATTAAGTTGGGCACTCTAGAGGGACTGCCAGGGATAACCTGGAGGAAGGTGGGGATGACGTCAAATCATCATGCCCCTTATGCTTAGGGCTACACACGTGCTACAATGGGTGGTACAGAGGGCAGCCAAGTCGTGAGGCCGAGCTAATCCCTTAAAGCCATTCTCAGTTCGGATTGTAGGCTGAAACTCGCCTACATGAAGCTGGAGTTACTAGTAATCGCAGATCAGAATGCTGCGGTGAATGCGTTCCCGGGTCTTGTACACACCGCCCGTCACACCACGGAAGTTGGGGGCGCCCGAAGCCACTTAGCTAACCCTTTTGGGAAGCGAGTGTCGAAGGTGAAATCAATAACTGGGGTGAAGTCGTAACAAGGTAGCCGTATCGGAAGGTGCGGCTGGATCACCTCCTTTCTAGGGAGAATTAACCTACTGTTTAATTTTGAGGGTTCTTTATGAAAACTCAAAATTAGTGCTTATTAAGTAAGCATTTTAGTACTTTGAAAACTGCATAACATTTAGTGATATGACATTATATAAAGAAGAAGATAAACTTCTTAAAAAATATATCATATAAAGAAGATAACTTTTAAAAATATCAAATTTAATAACTGGTCAAGTTATTAAGGGTGTAGGGCGAATGCCTTGGCACTAGGAGCCGATGAAGGACGCGATAAGCTGCGATAAGCTTGGGGGAGTTGCACGTAAACTGTGATCCCAAGATTTCCGAATGAGGAAACTCACTTAGAGTAATGTCTAAGTATCGTATAGTGAATACATAGCTATGCGAGGGGAACCCGGGGAACTGAAACATCTAAGTACCCGGAGGAAGAGAAAGAAATTCGATTCCGTAAGTAGCGGCGAGCGAACGCGGAACAGGCCAAACCAGTGAAGTTTTCTTCACTGGGGTTGCGGACATATCATAACGAAGAGGCTATTGTAGACGAAGAGAGTTGGAAAGCTCCGCTATAAAGTGTAAAAGCCACGTAGTCAAAACAAGAAGACTTCAGATATGATCCAGAGTACCACGGGACACGTGAAACCCTGTGGGAAGCAGGAGGGACCATCCTCCAAGCCTAAATACTACCTAGTGACCGATAGCGTATAGTACCGTGAGGGAAAGGTGAAAAGAACCCCGGGAGGGGAGTGAAAGAGAACCTGAAACCCTACACTTACAAGCTGTAGGAGCACATTATTTGTGTGACTGCGTACTTTTTGTAGAACGGGCCAACGAGTTACGTTACCTAGCAAGGTTAAGCACTTAAGGTGTGGAGCCGCAGCGAAAGCGAGTCTTAACTGGGCGTATAGTTAGTTGACGTAGACCCGAAACCGGGCGACCTATCCATGGGCAGGTTGAAGCGAAAGTAAAATTTCGTGGAGGACCGAACCCACGAGCGTTGAAAAGCTCGGGGATGACCTGTGGATAGCGGTGAAATTCCAATCGAGCCCGGAGATAGCTGGTTCTCTCCGAAATAGCTTTAGGGCTAGCCTCAAGATTTAGAGAAACGGGGGTAGAGCACTGAATGTCCTAGGGGGTATTGCACTTACCGAAGACTATCAAACTCCGAATACCGTATTCTTATGCTTGGGAGTCAGACTGTGGGTGATAAGATTCATAGTCAAAAGGGCAACAGCCCAGATCGTCAGCTAAGGTCCCTAAATGTACGTTAAGTGGTAAAGGATGTGGGATTGCACAGACAACCAGGATGTTGGCTTAGAAGCAGCCACTCATTTAAAGAGTGCGTAATAGCTCACTGGTCGAGTGATCCTGCGCCGAAAATTTCCGGGGCTAAAACGTACTACCGAAGCTACGGCATCATTTATGATGGGTAGGAGAGCTTTCTATATGGATTGAAGCATTACCGTAAGGAGATGTGGACTGTATAGAAGTGAGAATGTTGGCATGAGTAGCGAGATGTGGGTGAGAATCCCACAGGCCGTAAACCCAAGGTTTCCAGGGGAAGGTTCGTCCGCCCTGGGTTAGTCAGGACCTAAGCCGAGGCCGAAAGGCGTAGGTGATGGACAACAGGTTGATATTCCTGTACCACCAATAACCGTTTGAGAAATGGGATGACACAGTAGGATAAGCTAACCGCACTGTTGGTTATGTGCGGGCAAGTATTGAGGCAGTTCAGGTAGGCAAATCCGCCTGAATAATGCTGGGGTACGATGCGGAGCGAAATTTAGTAGCGAAGTAGCTGATTTCACACTGTCGAGAAAAGTCTCTATCGAGGTTAAAGGTGCCTGTACCGCAAACCGACACAGGTGGGTGAGGAGAGTATCCTAAGGCCAGCCAGAGAACTGTTGTTAAGGAACTCGGCAAAATGACCCCGTAACTTAGGGAGAAGGGGTGCCATGGAAACATGGCCGCAGAGAATAGGCCCAAGCGACTGTTTACCAAAAACATAGGTTTCTGCTAAGTCGCAAGACGATGTATAGGAGCTGACGCCTGCCCGGTGCTGGAAGGTTAAGGGGATCTGTTAGGGTAACCGAAGCAGTGAACTTAAGCCCCAGTAAACGGCGGCCGTAACTATAACGGTCCTAAGGTAGCGAAATTCCTTGTCGGGTAAGTTCCGACCCGCACGAAAGGCGTAACGATTTGGGCACTGTCTCAACAACAGACTGGGTGAAATTGTAATACCGGTGAAGATGCCGGTTACCTGCGACAGGACGGAAAGACCCCATGGAGCTTTACTGTAGCTTGACATTGAGTCTCGGTGCTACATGTACAGGATAGGTGGGAGGCTATGAAGCATGGACGTCAGTCTGTGTGGAGCCATCCTTGGGATACCACCCTTGTAGTACTGGGATTCTAACCAGCTGCCTTGAATCAGGTAGTGGGACACTGTCAGGTGGACAGTTTGACTGGGGCGGTCGCCTCCTAAAGAGTAACGGAGGCGCTCAAAGGTTCTCTCAGTACGGTCGGAAATCGTACGTAGAGTGTAAAGGCAGAAGAGAGCTTGATTGCAAGACATACAGGTCGAGCAAGGACGAAAGTCGGACTTAGTGATCCGGTGGTACCGCATGGAAGGGCCATCGCTCAACGGATAAAAGCTACCCTGGGGATAACAGGCTGATCTCCCCCAAGAGTCCACATCGACGGGGAGGTTTGGCACCTCGATGTCGGCTCATCACATCCTGGGGCTGTAGTAGGTCCCAAGGGTTGGGCTGTTCGCCCATTAAAGTGGTACGCGAGCTGGGTTCAGAACGTCGTGAGACAGTTCGGTCCCTATCCGTCGCAGGCGTAGGAAATTTGAGGAGACCTGTCCTTAGTACGAGAGGACCGGGATGGACGTACCGCTGGTGTACCAGTTGTTCTGCCAAGGGCATAGCTGGGTAGCTAAGTACGGAAAGGATAAGCGCTGAAAGCATCTAAGCGCGAAGCCTACTTCAAGATAAGATTTCCCACCGTAAGGTTAAGACCCCATGAAGACTACATGGTTGATAGGTCAGAGGTGGAAGTGTGGCAACATATGTAGCTTACTGATACTAATAGGTCGAGGACTTGACCAAAATAAACCTAAAGGTTAATATCGCCAACTAAATCTTTGATTATATAATTATAAGGAAGATTTCAGTTGCTAAAAATAGTTAATGAAAACATTAAATGTTAGCAGTTTTGAAAGTACTAACAAAAGTTAATACTTTATATAAAGATTATGTGGTTATTATAGCAAAGAGGATACACCTGTTCCCATTCCGAACACAGAAGTTAAGCTCTTGAGCGGCGATGGTACTTGGGGGGCGACCCCCTGGGAGAGTAGCACGTAGCCACGTAATCTTTTATTTAGAAATATATTTACATGCATACCTATTTGGTATGCTTTTTTATTATATAAATTTATAAAATAAATATTGTTGTAAAAAAAAAGTTTATAAATTATAATAACCTTAAAACAATGATTCTAAAAAAGCATAAACAATATAACTCAAATGATATAGAAAATAGATTTGGGTTTCCTTGGAAACGTTACCGAAAACGTTTCCAACGATAGATGAGAATCAGGAGGGGAGATTATCTTTGAATTTATCAAAAATATTAAAGTCTAAGTGCAATAAGGATATTTCATTTTGTTCAAATGAAGAAATCTACTATGCTATATTAGAAATGGTACAAGAGTTTGGGGAAAATAAGGTAAATGAAAAGCAAGATAAAAAAAAGCTATATTATATTTCAGCAGAGTTTTTAATTGGAAAGTTATTATCAAATAACTTAATAAATTTAGGTATTTATGATGAAATTAAAAAAAAATTAAATGACAATGGAAAAAGTCTATCTGAGATAGAAGAAGTAGAGCCGGAACCATCTTTGGGAAATGGCGGACTTGGAAGATTAGCTGCATGTTTTTTAGATTCTATAGCTACCTTAGGTCTTCCAGGAGATGGAATAGGATTAAATTATCATTTTGGTTTATTTAAACAAATATTTAAAAATAATTTACAAAACGAAGAAATAAATGAATGGATTGAAAAACATAGTTGGTTGAAAAAAACAAATATAACTTATGATATTGATTTTCATGGATTTTCATTAAAGTCTAGATTATATGATATAAATATAACCGGATATAATAATACAACGAATAAACTTCATTTATTTGATATTGAAACAGTTGATGAAAGTATAGTAAAAGACGGAATTAATTTTGACAAAGAAGATATTAAGAAAAATCTTACTTTATTCTTATATCCAGATGATAGTGATGAAAAAGGACAACTTCTTCGTATTTACCAACAATATTTTATGGTTAGTAATGGAGCTAGGTTCATACTAGATGAATGTATTGCAAAGGGATGTAACCTTCATGATTTATATGATTATGCTGTAATACAAATAAATGATACCCATCCAACTATGGTTATTCCTGAACTTATACGTATTTTAGTTGAAAAAGGAATTGAAATGGATGAAGCTATAGAAATAGTATCTAAAACATGCGCTTATACTAATCATACTATATTAGCAGAAGCATTAGAAAAGTGGCCTATAGCATATTTAGAAAAAGCTGTTCCACAACTTGTACCAATAATTAAAGAATTAGATAAAAAAATTAGAGGAAAATATGATGAGGAATCATTATATATAATAGATAAAAATAAAAATGTTCATATGGCTCATATAGACATACATTATACATTTAGTGTAAATGGAGTTGCATCGCTTCATACTGATATATTAAAAAACAATGAATTAAATAACTTTTATGAAATATATCCCGAAAAATTTAACAATAAAACAAATGGAATAACATTTAGAAGATGGCTAGTGCATTGTAATCCTAAATTAACTAAGATGATAGAAGAGCTAATAGGAAATGAATTTAAAGCGGATGGAGAAAAATTACAAGACTTAATTAAACATATTGATAACAAAGAAGTTCTTCAACAGTTATTAGATATTAAACAGGAGAATAAGAGAAGGCTTAAAAATTATCTTAAGAAAGTTCAAAATATAGAAATTGATGAAAACTCTATATTTGATATTCAAATAAAAAGGCTACATGAGTATAAGAGACAGCAGATGAATACTTTATATGTAATTTATAAATATTTACAAATCAAAAAAGGAAATATACCAACAACACCTATAACTGTTATATTTGGTGCAAAAGCAGCCCCGGCTTATACAATAGCAAAAGACATAATACATTTAATTTTGTGTTTACAAGAACTTATAGATAATGATAAAGAAGTGAGTAAATATTTAAAAGTTGTAATGGTAGAAAATTATAATGTAACTGCAGCTGAAAAACTAATACCTGCATGTGATATATCAGAGCAAATATCATTAGCATCAAAAGAGGCAAGTGGAACAGGGAATATGAAGTTTATGTTAAATGGTGCATTAACTCTTGGAACAGAAGACGGTGCTAATGTAGAAATACATGAACTTGTTGGAGATGAAAATATATTCATATTTGGAGAAAGCAGTGATAATGTAATAAAACATTATGTAGATGGAGACTATGATCCTCTTGATTTCTATATAAAAAATAAAAATATAAAAGAAGTGGTAGATTTTATTGTTAGTGATAACCTTATGAACATTGGCTGTGAAGAAAATCTTATAAGACTATATAAGGAAATAATGAGAAAAGACTGGTTTATGGCCCTATTAGATTTCCAATCATATTGTGAGAAAAAAGAGGAGGTATTTAGAGAATATGAAAATAGGGAAAAATGGTCAAAGAAAATGTTAGTCAATATTAGTAAAGCTGGGTATTTTTCTTCAGATAGAACTATTGCAGAATATAATAATGATATTTGGAAATTAAAATAGAAGATAAGTGGCTATGTCCACTATAAAAGATAAATTTATATGTGTACATAGCTGATTTCATATAATTAAAAATATATTGTGAAAATTATTGATTTTTAGAAAAATGGGTGTTACTATTTTATTACCTGGAAGGGAAAACGTTATTTTGGAAACGTTATCGGAAACCTTTCCGGAGATAGAATAAAAATATATGAGGGGGAAATATCATGATAAAACTTAAAAAGTATTTAACGATTGCTTTATCTGCAGTTATGGCAACTGTAGCATTAACGGGTTGTTCGTCTTCTGGTGATGGCTCCAAAGACGATGAAAAAGGTTCAGTATACTACTTAAGCTTCAAACCAGAACAGGAAGAACAATGGAAAAAAATAGCTGAAGATTATGAAAAAGAAACAGGCGTAAAAGTAAAAGTAGTTACAGCTGCGAGTGGGACTTATGAACAAACTTTAAAATCAGAAATAGCTAAAGAAGATGCTCCAACACTATTCCAAATAAATGGTCCAGTAGGATATCAATCATGGAAAGATTATTGCCTTGATTTAAAAGATACAGAATTATATAAGCACTTATTAAACGAAGATATGGCTGTTAAAGATGGAGATGGAGTGTATGGTATACCTTATGTTGAAGAGGGATATGGGATTATATATAATAATGCAATAATGGAAAAATATTTTAAATTAGATGGTGCAAAAGCTAAATCTATGGATGAGATAAATAACTATGATAAATTAAAAGAAGTAGCAGAAGATATGCAAACTAAAAAAGATAAGTTAGGAATAGATGGTGTATTTGCTTCTACATCATTAACTCCTGGGGAAGACTGGAGATGGCAAACTCACTTAGCTAACTTACCTATATATTATGAATATAAAGATAAAGATGTAACTGATCTAGATAAGATAGATTTTACTTATGCTGATCAATACAAAAATATATTTGATTTATACATAAACAATTCTACTTGTGCTCCTACTTTATTAGGAAGTAAAACAGTATCTGATTCAATGGCTGAATTTGCACTAGGCAAAGCAGCTATGGTTCAAAATGGTAACTGGGCATGGAGTCAAATAGCAGAAGTTGAAGGAAATACTGTTAAAGAAGACGATGTTAAATTCATGCCTATATATACAGGTGTTAAAGGTGAAGAAAAACAAGGTATTTCTATAGGAACTGAAAACTTCTTCTCTATAAACAACAAAGCTTCAGAAGCTGACCAAAAAGCATCTATAGCTTTCGTTGAGTGGTTATTTACTTCTGAAACTGGTAAAAAACATGTAACAGAAGAATTAGGATTTATAGCTCCATTTGATACATTTAAGGATGCTGAAACACCACAAGATCCTTTAGCTAAAGAAGTTTTAAGATACTTAGGAAATAAAGATTTATACAATGTAGACTGGAACTTTGTTTCTTTCCCAAGTCAAACATTTAAAGATGATTTTGGATCAGCTTTACTTGAGTATGCTAATGGAAATCTGAAATGGGAAGATGTTAAATCAAAAGTAGTTGATGAGTGGGCTAATGAAAAAGAAGCAGCTAAATAAAAATAATTAATAGGCCGATAAATACTTGTAAGTGTATTTTTAAGAATTGTTAGATTATTATTTTTTATAATAATCTAACCCTATTTTAAAGATAGTGAAATTAAATTAATTTAAGAGATAAAAGGCTTAGCCATAAATAACAGTATATTACCGTTAAACAAAATAAAGGATTAAGTCCTAGTTAATTAAAGAAGGTGATACTATTTATGAACTAAGTCTTTTATTTAACTAAGAAGATTTTATAGCACTTACTTTTTATTAATAATAGGAGGTATAGTATGCAAAAAACATTGAAAAGATATTTTGCTGTATTTTTATTACCAACACTAATTGCATTTGCTATTGCATTTATAATCCCATTCATAACAGGATTGTATTTATCATTTTGTGATTTTACTACAGTAAGTAATGCAAAGTTTGTAGGTATACAAAACTATATAACTGCATTTGATCCAAGTCAAAGATTTATAGAATCCTTTGGTTTCACAACTTTCTTTACTATTATATCTATAGTAACAGTTAATATAATTGCATTTACACTTGCTTACTTATTAACAAAGAAGATAAAAGGAACAAACTTTTTCCGTACAGTATTTTTCATGCCTAACTTAATAGGTGGTATAGTATTAGGTTATACTTGGCAATCCATGATAAATGCTGTTTTAGCAAACTATGGAACAACTTTAGTTGCTAACGGAAAGTATGGGCTTATTGGATTAATACTATTGATGAACTGGCAAATGATAGGATATATGATGATTATATATATTGCAGGTCTTCAAAATGTACCAACAGAGTTAATAGAAGTATCAAAAATTGATGGAGCAACAAAGTGGCAAACATTGAGATATGTAACAATACCAATGGTAATGCCATCAATAACAATTTGTCTTTTCTTAACATTATCAAACAGCTTCAAGCTATATGATCAAAACTTAGCATTAACTAATGGCGCACCGATGCATAAAACGGAAATGTTAGCATTAAATATAGTTAATTCATTCTATGGAAGAAGTAACTTTGAAGGCGTAGGACAGGCTAAGGCAGTTATGTTTTTTGTGATAGTAGCTCTTATTGCTCTTATACAACTATATTATACGAGAAAGAAGGAGGTAGAACATTAATGCAAAACCTAGTTCCAAGAAAGAAAAGCAGGGGAAATAGCATTACATTTTTAATACTTTGTGCATTAGTAGTGGTTTTTTTAGCTCCTATTTTATTTATAGTTATAAATTCATTTAAGGGTAAATTTTTTATAAGTGATAATCCATTTTCATTTCCTACACCAGAAACATTTGTGGGAATTACAAACTATATTAATGGGCTAGAAAGAACAGGATTTTTAAGTGCCATTGGATGGTCATTCTTTATAACAATAGGATCTGTTGTAGTAATAATATTTTTCACATCTATGACGGCTTATTATATAACGAGAGTAAAAAGTAAATTAACCAGTGCTATTTATTATTTATTTGTATTTTCAATGATAGTACCGTTTCAAATGGTAATGTTCCCAATGGTAAAATTGGCAGATGGACTAAATTTGTCAAATCCAATAGGTATGATTGCATTATATCTTGGTTTTGGGGCAGGATTATCAGTATTTATGTTTAGTGGGTTTATAAAATCAATACCGTTAGAAATAGAAGAAGCCGCTATGATAGATGGTTGTAATCCGTTACAAACCTATTTCTATATAGTATTACCAATATTAAAACCAACATCTATAACAGTTGCTATACTAAACGCAATGTGGATATGGAATGATTACTTATTACCATATTTAGTAATAGGTTTATCGACAAAATATAAAACAATTCCAGTAGTAATACAAATGCTTGTAGGATCAAATGGAAATAGAGATATGGGAGCTATGATGGCAATGCTTGTATTAGCAATTATACCAATAATAGTTTTCTACCTAGTTTGCCAAAAACATATTATAGAAGGTGTTGTTGCTGGAGCTGTGAAAGGATAATAAAAAGTATTATAGGAGGGACATCATGAGAAGAAGTGGGATGTTATTACCTGTTGCAAGTTTACCATCAAAATATGGTATAGGAGCTTTCTCAAAGGAAGCTTATGATTTTATAGATATATTACACGATGCAGGTCAAAGTTTATGGCAGATTCTGCCTCTTGGACCTACTGGATATGGTGACTCTCCATATCAATCATTTTCTACTTTTGCAGGTAATCCATATTTTATAGACTTAGATGAATTAGTTAAAGAAAATTTATTGTCTAGTGAGGAATGTAACAGCTATGATTGGGGAGACAATGAAGAATATATTGACTATGAAAAAATTTATTTATCAAGATTTAAAATATTAAAAGTAGCGTATAAAAGAAGTAATATAGGATCAAATAAAAAGTTTAATGCATATTGTGAGAAAAATAAATGGTGGTTACATGACTATGCGCTGTATATGGCTATAAAAGATTCTTATGGTGGAAAGTCATGGATAGAATGGAACGAAGATATAAGAGAAAGAAGAGAAGGATCCATATTAGCATATGAAAAAGACTTGCAGGAAGAAATTGAATTTTATAAGTATTTACAATACTTATTCTTTGAGCAATGGAATAAATTAAAAGCTTATGCAAATAAAAAAGGAATTTCTATTATAGGAGATATTCCAATATATGTATCATTAGATAGCTCAGATACATGGGCAAGCCCTGAACTATTTCAATTAGATAAAGATTGTATGCCAATAGCTGTTGCAGGTTGTCCGCCAGATAGTTTCTGTGAAACAGGTCAGTTATGGGGCAATCCTTTATATGATTGGGAATATCATAAATTTACAGATTATGAGTGGTGGATAAAAAGAATAAAACAGTCATTTGAATTATATGACACTGTAAGAATAGACCACTTTAGAGGTTTTGACGAATACTATTCTATACCATATGGCGATTTAACGGCAGTAAACGGAATATGGAAAAAGGGACCTGGTATAGAGTTATTTAAATATTTAAAAAAAGAACTAGGAAATGTAGACATAATAGCAGAGGATTTAGGTTTTTTAACAGAAAGTGTGCAACAACTTCTTAAAGATACAGGCTATCCTGGTATGAAAATATTACAGTTTGCCTTTGATTCAAGAGAGGATAGTGATTACCTACCTCATAATTATAATAGAAATTGTATAGTTTATACTGGAACACATGACAACAATACTATTTGTGGATGGTATAAAGAAATCAGTAAAGAAGATAAAAGAATGTCTATTAATTATATGAATAATAAATATACTCGTGATAATGCGATACATTGGGATTTTATATGTTTAGCTATGAGAAGCATAGCAGATACTTGTATAATACCAGCTCAAGATTACCTAGGATTAGGTTCAGAAGCTAGAATAAATACACCTTCTACTCTAGGTGAGAACTGGAAATGGAGAATGAAGAAAGATTGTTTATCTAAGAAAATGATAAAGAAAATAAAGATGTTAACTAAATTATATGCAAGAATATAACTTTAGTCTCTATTATGTGATAAACTGATATAGCAAAATACAATAATGAAAGGATAGTGTTAATATGAAGGCAATCACAATTAAAGATATAGCTAAGAAATGTGGTGTCGGAGTAAGCACAGTTTCAAGAGCCATTAACAATCATCCTGACATAAGTGAAGAAACCAGAACTATGATAATGGAAGTTATAAAAGAAAGTAATTTTGTTCCAAACAAAAGTGCTAGAAATTTAAAACTTTTAGATACTAAAACCATAGCTGTATTAATAAAGGGTATAGACAACCCGTTTTTTCAAAATATGATAAAAGTATTTGAAGAAGAGATACAAGACAGAAGATATTCCTTTATATTACATAGAGTTGATTCAAATCAAGATGAGGTTGAAGTAGCTTTAGAACTAATAAAAGAAAAAAGGTTAAAGGGAATTGTATTTTTAGGAGGGAATTTTTCTCATCAAGAAGAGAAGCTAAAAGAAATCAATATACCTTTTGTTTTAAGTACTATAGCTATAGCAGGCAATGTAAATAAAAATTTATATTCCTCAGTATGTGTAGATGATGAAAATGAAAGTGAAAAAGTAGTTAATTTCCTATGTGATAAAGGTCATACAAAAATTGCAATTTTAGCTGCAGGCAGAAGTGACCAGAGTATTAGTAAATTACGTATACAGGGCTATCGCAGTGCCTTAATTAAAAGAAATATACCTATAAATGAAAATTTAATTAGACATATTAATGATAATGAAAATATTCAAATTATGGAAAACGGATATAAACTTATGAAAGAGCTCTTAGCATCAGGAGAAGAGTTTACAGCAGTTTATTCTATTTCTGATAGTATGGCAATTGGAGCAAGTAAAGCTATATTAGAAGATGGAAAAAGGATTCCTCAGGATTATTCTATTGTAGGATTTGATGGATTAGATATTACATATTATTATAATCCTTCTATTAGTACTATACGTCAGCCTGTGGAAGAGATGGCAAGAGAAACTACTAAAATCTTATTTGATTTAATTAATAAGAAGACAAAAAATCAGCATCGAGTTTTTCAAGGGGAATTAATAGAGAGAGAGTCAACTTCAGAATTAAATAGATAATTTTAGTACCATTAAGTATATATGAGGGGGATTAAAAGATGGCAAGCTTATCATTACAAAATATAAGTAAAATATATCCAAATGGTTTTGAAGCTGTAAAAGATTTTAATTTAGAAATAGAAGACAAAGACTTTATAATATTTGTAGGTCCATCAGGCTGTGGTAAATCTACAACATTAAGAATGATAGCAGGATTAGAAGATATAAGTAAAGGAACTTTAAAAATAGATGATAAGGTAGTAAATGATGTGGAAGCTAAAGATAGAGATATAGCAATGGTATTCCAAAATTATGCATTATATCCACATTTAAGTGTATATGATAATATGGCTTTTGGACTAAAATTAAAGAAAGTCCCAAAAAAAATAATAGATGAAAAAGTTAAATATGCTGCTAAAATACTAGACCTTGAAAAACTATTACATCGCAAACCTAAAGCACTATCAGGTGGACAAAGACAAAGGGTCGCCATGGGAAGAGCAATAGTTCGTAAACCAAAAGTGTTCTTGATGGATGAACCTTTATCAAATCTTGATGCTAAACTAAGAGTTCAAATGCGTACAGAAATATCTAAGTTACATGAAAGATTGGGAGCAACTATGATATATGTAACTCATGACCAAACAGAAGCTATGACTCTTGGTACTAAAATTGTAGTAATGAAAGATGGTATAGTTCAACAAGTTGACACACCGCAAAACTTATACAATGCACCACAAAATAAATTTGTTGCTGGATTCATAGGTTCACCACAAATGAACTTCTTAGATGCAATAGTTTGTAAAAATGGTAATGATATTGTATTAAAAATAGGAAAACATGAATTAATACTTCCAGAAACTAAAGGTAAATCACTAATTGATGGTGGATATATAAATAAAGTAGTATGTATGGGTATACGTCCAGAAAACGTGCATGATTTAACTGAATTAAATGAAGAAAGTTCAGGAAGAGAAATTGATACAACTATAAATGTATATGAATTGCTAGGATCAGAAGTGTACTTATATTTTAATATAGAACAATCAGCTATGACTGCAAGAGTAAAAGCTACAACTCAAGCAAGAGTAGGGGATAAAGTAAAGTTTAAACTTGATATGGGAAAAGTCCATATATTTGATAATGAAACAGGGGATGTAATAACAAATTAATAAAAATATAAAATAAACTGCTATAATCACGAAAATGGCAGTTTTATTTAATATATTTTTAATTAAGAGGAAGGGTTTTTATGGATAATTTATTCAGATATGACAACAAATTTTTTGAAATTTTAGGAAAGATAACAGATATAGTTATACTTAACTTACTATGTATAATCTCATGTTTACCAATTGTAACTATAGGAGCATCAATTACAGCTACGTATTCTGTTGCAATGAAGATGACAAAAGATGAAGAAACATACATAGTAAAAGAATTTATTAGAAGTTTTAAAGAAAACTTTAAAACTAGCTCCATAGTATGGATTACTATGATAGTAATAGGAGGCGTACTGATGTTTGACTTTTATATGTCTAGATTCGTCTCAAATGAATCGATAAGTAAGATTTTACAGTTTATATTTACTATGATAAGTATAATATATACTTTTACGCTAACATATGTATTTCCTATAATATCTAAATTTGAAAATACTATAAAAAATACTATGATAAATTCTGTTCTTATATCTATACAAAACCTGCCTTATACAGTAATAATTTTATTTTTAAATTTAAGCCCATTTTTACTAATTAATTTATTTAGTAGTTATTGGGGGCAAATAATATTCCTGTACATAGTAATTGGCTTTGGAATAATAATTTGTATAAATTCTATAATTTTTGAGAAAATATTTAATAAGCTTATAAAATAATAAAAATAACTATGAAAAATTAAAGATATTTTTCATAGTTATTTATTTTTAAAAGTTATGTATTATAAGTGTTTGCGATGATTTTAATAAATAAAAATAAAATAATTAAAAAACTTTTAAAAAAAGTATTGACTCTTAATTAATAGGATGATATAGTATTACTTGTCCTTGAGACAGGGACAAAAGGTCAACAAAAATTTGTTAAAAAAGTAGTTGACAAAGAAAAACAGCTTTGGTAAAATAAAGAAGCTGAAATAAGCAAAGAACTTTGAAAATTAAACAGTAGGTTAACAATAAATTAATTCTTTAAGAATTAAACTGAAACAACAAACAAACCAAGCCAGATATTCAGATAATGATTAGTCTGAGCGATGGACAACTTTTTTATGAGAGTTTGATCCTGGCTCAGGATGAACGCTGGCGGCGTGCCTAACACATGCAAGTCGAGCGATTCACTTCGGTGAAGAGCGGCGGACGGGTGAGTAACGCGTGGGTAACCTGCCTCATACACATGGATAACATACCGAAAGGTATGCTAATACAGGATAATATAAGAGATTCACATGTATTTCTTATCAAAGCTCCGGCGGTATGAGATGGACCCGCGTCTGATTAGCTAGTTGGTAAGGTAACGGCTTACCAAGGCGACGATCAGTAGCCGACCTGAGAGGGTGATCGGCCACATTGGAACTGAGACACGGTCCAAACTCCTACGGGAGGCAGCAGTGGGGAATATTGCACAATGGGCGAAAGCCTGATGCAGCAACGCCGCGTGAGTGATGAAGGCCTTCGGGTCGTAAAACTCTGTCCTCAAGGAAGATAATGACGGTACTTGAGGAGGAAGCCCCGGCTAACTACGTGCCAGCAGCCGCGGTAATACGTAGGGGGCTAGCGTTATCCGGATTTACTGGGCGTAAAGGGTGCGTAGGTGGTTTCTTAAGTCAGGAGTGAAAGGCTACGGCTCAACCGTAGTAAGCTCTTGAAACTGGGAGACTTGAGTGCAGGAGAGGAAAGTGGAATTCCTAGTGTAGCGGTGAAATGCGTAGATATTAGGAGGAACACCAGTAGCGAAGGCGGCTTTCTGGACTGTAACTGACACTGAGGCACGAAAGCGTGGGGAGCGAACAGGATTAGATACCCTGGTAGTCCACGCCGTAAACGATGAGTACTAGGTGTCGGGGGTTACCCCCCTCGGTGCCGCAGCTAACGCATTAAGTACTCCGCCTGGGGAGTACGCTCGCAAGAGTGAAACTCAAAGGAATTGACGGGGACCCGCACAAGTAGCGGAGCATGTGGTTTAATTCGAAGCAACGCGAAGAACCTTACCTAAGCTTGACATCCTTTTGACCGATGCCTAATCGCATTTTTCCCTTCGGGGACAGAAGTGACAGGTGGTGCATGGTTGTCGTCAGCTCGTGTCGTGAGATGTTGGGTTAAGTCCCGCAACGAGCGCAACCCTTGCCTTTAGTTGCCAGCATTAAGTTGGGCACTCTAGAGGGACTGCCAGGGATAACCTGGAGGAAGGTGGGGATGACGTCAAATCATCATGCCCCTTATGCTTAGGGCTACACACGTGCTACAATGGGTGGTACAGAGGGCAGCCAAGTCGTGAGGCCGAGCTAATCCCTTAAAGCCATTCTCAGTTCGGATTGTAGGCTGAAACTCGCCTACATGAAGCTGGAGTTACTAGTAATCGCAGATCAGAATGCTGCGGTGAATGCGTTCCCGGGTCTTGTACACACCGCCCGTCACACCACGGAAGTTGGGGGCGCCCGAAGCCACTTAGCTAACCCTTTTGGGAAGCGAGTGTCGAAGGTGAAATCAATAACTGGGGTGAAGTCGTAACAAGGTAGCCGTATCGGAAGGTGCGGCTGGATCACCTCCTTTCTAGGGAGAATTAACCTACTGTTTAATTTTGAGGGTTCTTTATGAAAACTCAAAATTAGTGCTTATTAAGTAAGCATTTTAGTACTTTGAAAACTGCATAACATTTAGTGATATGACATTATATAAAGAAGAAGATAAACTTCTTAAAAAATATATCATATAAAGAAGATAACTTTTAAAAATATCAAATTTAATAACTGGTCAAGTTATTAAGGGTGTAGGGCGAATGCCTTGGCACTAGGAGCCGATGAAGGACGCGATAAGCTGCGATAAGCTTGGGGGAGTTGCACGTAAACTGTGATCCCAAGATTTCCGAATGAGGAAACTCACTTAGAGTAATGTCTAAGTATCGTATAGTGAATACATAGCTATGCGAGGGGAACCCGGGGAACTGAAACATCTAAGTACCCGGAGGAAGAGAAAGAAATTCGATTCCGTAAGTAGCGGCGAGCGAACGCGGAACAGGCCAAACCAGTGAAGTTTTCTTCACTGGGGTTGCGGACATATCATAACGGAGAGGCTATTGTAGACGAAGAGAGTTGGAAAGCTCCGCTATAAAGTGTAAAAGCCACGTAGTCAAAACAAGAAGACTTCAGATATGATCCAGAGTACCACGGGACACGTGAAACCCTGTGGGAAGCAGGAGGGACCATCCTCCAAGCCTAAATACTACCTAGTGACCGATAGCGTATAGTACCGTGAGGGAAAGGTGAAAAGAACCCCGGGAGGGGAGTGAAAGAGAACCTGAAACCCTACACTTACAAGCTGTAGGAGCACATTATTTGTGTGACTGCGTACTTTTTGTAGAACGGGCCAACGAGTTACGTTACCTAGCAAGGTTAAGCACTTAAGGTGTGGAGCCGCAGCGAAAGCGAGTCTTAACTGGGCGTATAGTTAGTTGACGTAGACCCGAAACCGGGCGACCTATCCATGGGCAGGTTGAAGCGAAAGTAAAATTTCGTGGAGGACCGAACCCACGAGCGTTGAAAAGCTCGGGGATGACCTGTGGATAGCGGTGAAATTCCAATCGAGCCCGGAGATAGCTGGTTCTCTCCGAAATAGCTTTAGGGCTAGCCTCAAGATTTAGAGAAACGGGGGTAGAGCACTGAATGTCCTAGGGGGTATTGCACTTACCGAAGACTATCAAACTCCGAATACCGTATTCTTATGCTTGGGAGTCAGACTGTGGGTGATAAGATTCATAGTCAAAAGGGCAACAGCCCAGATCGTCAGCTAAGGTCCCTAAATGTACGTTAAGTGGTAAAGGATGTGGGATTGCACAGACAACCAGGATGTTGGCTTAGAAGCAGCCACTCATTTAAAGAGTGCGTAATAGCTCACTGGTCGAGTGATCCTGCGCCGAAAATTTCCGGGGCTAAAACGTACTACCGAAGCTACGGCATCATTTATGATGGGTAGGAGAGCTTTCTATATGGATTGAAGCATTACCGTAAGGAGATGTGGACTGTATAGAAGTGAGAATGTTGGCATGAGTAGCGAGATGTGGGTGAGAATCCCACAGGCCGTAAACCCAAGGTTTCCAGGGGAAGGTTCGTCCGCCCTGGGTTAGTCAGGACCTAAGCCGAGGCCGAAAGGCGTAGGTGATGGACAACAGGTTGATATTCCTGTACCACCAATAACCGTTTGAGAAATGGGATGACACAGTAGGATAAGCTAACCGCACTGTTGGTTATGTGCGGGCAAGTATTGAGGCAGTTCAGGTAGGCAAATCCGCCTGAATAATGCTGGAGTACGATGCGGAGCGAAATTTAGTAGCGAAGTAGCTGATTTCACACTGTCGAGAAAAGTCTCTATCGAGGTTAAAGGTGCCTGTACCGCAAACCGACACAGGTGGGTGAGGAGAGTATCCTAAGGCCAGCCAGAGAACTGTTGTTAAGGAACTCGGCAAAATGACCCCGTAACTTAGGGAGAAGGGGTGCCATGGAAACATGGCCGCAGAGAATAGGCCCAAGCGACTGTTTACCAAAAACATAGGTTTCTGCTAAGTCGCAAGACGATGTATAGGAGCTGACGCCTGCCCGGTGCTGGAAGGTTAAGGGGATCTGTTAGGGTAACCGAAGCAGTGAACTTAAGCCCCAGTAAACGGCGGCCGTAACTATAACGGTCCTAAGGTAGCGAAATTCCTTGTCGGGTAAGTTCCGACCCGCACGAAAGGCGTAACGATTTGGGCACTGTCTCAACAACAGACTGGGTGAAATTGTAATACCGGTGAAGATGCCGGTTACCTGCGACAGGACGGAAAGACCCCATGGAGCTTTACTGTAGCTTGACATTGAGTCTCGGTGCTACATGTACAGGATAGGTGGGAGGCTATGAAGCATGGACGTCAGTCTGTGTGGAGCCATCCTTGGGATACCACCCTTGTAGTACTGGGATTCTAACCAGCTGCCTTGAATCAGGTAGTGGGACACTGTCAGGTGGACAGTTTGACTGGGGCGGTCGCCTCCTAAAGAGTAACGGAGGCGCTCAAAGGTTCTCTCAGTACGGTCGGAAATCGTACGTAGAGTGTAAAGGCAGAAGAGAGCTTGATTGCAAGACATACAGGTCGAGCAAGGACGAAAGTCGGACTTAGTGATCCGGTGGTACCGCATGGAAGGGCCATCGCTCAACGGATAAAAGCTACCCTGGGGATAACAGGCTGATCTCCCCCAAGAGTCCACATCGACGGGGAGGTTTGGCACCTCGATGTCGGCTCATCACATCCTGGGGCTGTAGTAGGTCCCAAGGGTTGGGCTGTTCGCCCATTAAAGTGGTACGCGAGCTGGGTTCAGAACGTCGTGAGACAGTTCGGTCCCTATCCGTCGCAGGCGTAGGAAATTTGAGGAGACCTGTCCTTAGTACGAGAGGACCGGGATGGACGTACCGCTGGTGTACCAGTTGTTCTGCCAAGGGCATAGCTGGGTAGCTAAGTACGGAAAGGATAAGCGCTGAAAGCATCTAAGCGCGAAGCCTACTTCAAGATAAGATTTCCCACCGTAAGGTTAAGACCCCATGAAGACTACATGGTTGATAGGTCAGAGGTGGAAGTGTGGTAACATATGTAGCTTACTGATACTAATAGGTCGAGGACTTGACCAAAATAAACCTAAAGGTTTATATCGCCAACTAAATCTTTGATTATATAATTATAAGGAAGATTTCAGTTGCTAAAAATAGTTAATGAAAACATTAAATGTTAGCAGTTTTGAAAGTACTAATAAAAGTTAATACTTTATATAAAGATTATGTGGTTATTATAGCAAAGAGGATACACCTGTTCCCATTCCGAACACAGAAGTTAAGCTCTTGAGCGGCGATGGTACTTGGGGGGCGACCCCCTGGGAGAGTAGCACGTAGCCACGTAATCTTTTTTTACTAATTTATATATTAGTAAAAGGATATAAAAAGATAGACTTGTAAGTCTGTCTATTTTTAATATACAAATAAAATCAAATGTTTCATGAGAAACGAATCGCTAAAACATATAAAATGGTAAAAAATTCAATTAAAAATAAATGAGTTGAATTATAATAGAACTTATGATAATATTAATGTGTTATATGTTTAGGAGGTATCATGGAGAAATCGTTATACATGGAAGAAGCTTTAAAAGAGGCATATAAGGCATATAATAAAGGAGAAACTCCAATAGGAGCAGTTATAGTTAAGGATGACCAGATTATAGCTAGAGCACATAATCTTACAGAAGAATTAAAAGATAGTACAGCTCATGCTGAAATGCTGGCTATAAAACAAGCTTCTGAAGTGTTAGGTGGATGGAGACTTATAAATTGTGACTTGTATGTTACTATGGAACCGTGTATAATGTGTAGTGGAGCTATAATTAATTCTAGAATAAAGAATTTAATTATTGGAGCTAAACATATAAAAAACTTAAAAATGGAAAAACAACACGAGTTTAAAATGGATTATTATAAAGATAATAATATTGAAGTAACCTTTGGTGTACTGAAAGACGAGTGTTCGCATATTTTGCAAGAATTTTTCAAGACTCTTAGAAACAAACATTGAGGAGAGATGGTCGAGGGGTCGAAGGCGCTCGCCTGGAAAGTGAGTATGCGGTAAAACGTATCGTGGGTTCAAATCCCACTCTCTCCGCCAACAAGTAAATATGGTTGTAATTTTGCTGTACTAGATGGGGAGGTAGCGGTGCCCTGTAACCTGCAATCCGCTATAGCAGGATTGAATTCCATCTAGAGGTTTTTACTTTGTAGAGCTGCCCAGAATAAGTGGTGTTGATGCTTAGGTCCTGTGCAATGTAAGCTCATGAACCCCGTCAGATCCGGAAGGAAGCAGCGGTAAGTGATTCCTTGCATGTGACATAGGAGTGCCTAGGTTGAGCTAACTGTTTTGGTAACGTCTATGAAGTATTAATCAATAGATGGTGTACAGCATTTATATATAAATATAATAATCCCTTTAATAGGGATTTTTTTGTACATAAAAATAATTAACAAATATTTTTATTTATTATAAAATATATGATATAAATGTATTTGGATTGGAAAAAATTATAGATAGATTTTTTTATAAAGTAAAAATAGTTTTGAAGGAGATGTAAATATGCATAAAGCGTTGTATAGAGTATATAGGCCCAAAACATTTAAGGATGTAGTCGGACAAGAACACATAGTAAAAACTTTAAAAAATCAGATAAAAAATAGTAATATAGGTCATGCATATTTATTCTCTGGAACTAGAGGTACTGGTAAAACATCTACAGCTAAAATATTTGCTAGAGCAGTTAACTGTTTAAACTCTATTGATGAAGAACCTTGTAATGAGTGTGAAATATGTGTAGACACATTAAATGATAATATCATGGATATAGTAGAAATAGATGCAGCATCAAATAATAGTGTAGATGATATAAGAGAGTTAAGGGAAAGTGTAAAATATACTCCTTCAAAAGCCAAATATAAAGTTTACATTATAGATGAGGTTCATATGTTATCTCAAGGAGCCTTTAATGCCTTATTAAAAACTCTAGAAGAGCCACCATCATATGTGATTTTTATATTAGCTACAACGGAGCCACATAAGATACCAGCAACCATACTATCTAGATGCCAAAGGTTTGATTTTAAAAGAGTATCATCAAAAGATATTGCAAATAGAATGGGGTATATATGTGAAAAAGAAAATATTCAAGCAGAGGAAAAAGCACTGAGTCTAATAGCTAGAAATTCACAAGGAGCCCTAAGAGATGCTTTGAGTATACTTGATCAATGCATGTCATTTGGAAGTGAAATAATAGAGTATAATGATGTAATAGAATTATTGGGGACTGTTAATATTGATGAATTATTTGAATTATCTGAAGCAATTATAAATGAAAATACTAAAAAAACACTTCAAATATTAAATGAATTTATTATTTGGGGAAAAGATATAAGAAATTTAATAAATGATTTAATAGATCATTTTAGGAATTTAATGGTTTGTAAAGTATCTAAAGATCTGGATGAAATTATATCATTACCTGAAGAAACTATAGAAAGATTAAAGGAACAAGCTAAAACTATTAATATAAATGACTTGATAAGAATATTAAATATATTATCAGAGACACAAGATTCAATGAAATCATCTTCGAACACAAGAATACTAGCTGAAGTTACTATGATGAAAATAGCACAACCTATGTTTGATGAAAGTAAAGAAGCGTTGATAAAAAGAATTGAAAATTTAGAGCAAATAATAGAAAGTGGAAATATAAAAGTAGTAACAACACAAGATGAACCTGAATCAAGTTTAAATAAAAAAAATGAAAAAATAAATAATCAAGAAGAAAAACAAGATATAATATATGAACAAGTAAAGAGTGAAGATGTAAAACTAGTAGAAGCATCATGGAAAAAAATAATTCAAAAAATAAAAGAAGATAAAAGACCAAGTATATATGCTCTTCTAAAAGAAGTTAGCAGTTTTTATGTAAAAGAAAATGCTTTATTTATAATATTTAATGATAATTTTTCTTTTGCCAGATCTAGGCTTAGTTCAGAAGAAACTATAAAATATGTTGAACAAATTATAAGAGAAGTATTGAATAGAAGTTTTCATCTTAAAATATATCTGAAATCTGAAATTGCTAGTATGAACTTAGAAGAAACTAGCAGTAAAAGCGATGAAGGAGAAGAAATACTTAAAGGTATAGTGAATGAAAATATACTAGAAGTAAAAGACAGTATTGAAAAATAATATAATAAATGATAAAAATTATATTGTGATATAAAATAAATTAGAAATTTAAGGAGGAAGTATATAAGATGGCTAAAAAAGGATTTGGTGGAATGCCAGGAAACATGAATAACATACTAAAGCAAGCTCAAAAAATGCAAGAAAATATGCAAAAGATGCAAGAAGAGTTAGAATCAAAGGAAGTTGAGGCTTCAGTAGGTGGTGGAGCTGTTACAGTTAAAGTTAATGGTAAAAAAGAAGTTATAGATATAGCTATAAAACCAGAGGTAGTAGATCCAGATGATATAGAAATGTTACAAGATTTAGTACTAAGTGCAGTTAATGAAGCGTTAAGAAAAGTTGATGATATGCAACAAAATCAAATGAGTAAGGTTACTGGAGGAATGAATATTCCAGGATTATTCTAGTAGGTGATAAGTATGCAAATTTATACAGAGCCTATTAATAGGCTTATAGAGGAGTTTTCTAAACTACCAGGAGTAGGAAGGAAAACAGCGCAAAGGTTAGCTTTTCATGTTATAAATATGAATAACAATGATGTAGAGTCTTTATCAAAAGCGATATTAGATGCAAAAAGAGAAATAAAATATTGTTCAATTTGCTGTAATATATCAGATCAAGAAATATGTAGTATGTGTTCTAATAAAAATAGAGATGCTAGTGTCATATGTGTAGTAGAAGATCCTAGAGATGTTGCTGCTATGGAAAGAACTAAAGAGTTCAAAGGTCAGTATCATGTACTTCATGGAGTAATATCTCCTATGGATGGTATAGGACCAGATATGATAAGAATTAGAGAGTTGATTACTAGATTAGCAAATCAAGATGTGAAAGAGTTAATAATGGCAACTAATCCAACTATAGAAGGTGAAGCTACGGCTATGTACATATCGAGACTTGTTAAACCTATGGGAATAAAAGTCACAAGAATAGCTCATGGTTTGCCTGTAGGTGGAGATTTAGAATATGCTGATGAAGTGACCATTTCGAAAGCGTTAGAAGGTAGAAGAGAAATATAAAAAAACCAAGGTATATCCTTGGTTTTTATTTATATTGGAATCTAAATGATTATAAAATTAATTTATTGACAAATGTAATTTGTATTATATAATTATAGTAATTATTAAAAAAATTTATAGGGGTGTAGTATGAAAACGACTATGAACTTAGAAGAACATAATGCAATGAAAGAAAAGAGAGAAAAAAAGATTAAATCCAAAGATAAATCAAAAAACATTGATAAAAACTCGTTGGAAAATAAAAAAAGTAAAAAATCTCTCAATAAGAATGGTAATAGTGGAGCATTTAGAAATAACTATAAAAACTATCAATATGACTATGAAGAAGATTTCTACGAGCCATATTAGGAAAATAAAAGCGTATGAAAATTTAAATTTTCATACGCTTATTTTAATCTCTCGATAGTATATCAAAGGCTAACTTAGCAATATCTTGCGATGCATTAAGTTTTTTTATAGCTCTTATGTTTTCTTTAGTCATTTCGATTCTCTTTGGGTCATCAATAAGAACTTTTAATAGTACGCTTAAAGAATATTTTTTAGATGTTCTTAACGAAGCACCGCAATTAGAAAGGAAGTCTAAATTTTCTTCCTCTTGACCAGGAATGAAATAAGGGACAATCATAGGAACTTCTTTTAATAAAGACTCAGTAGTAGTAAGCCCTCCTGGCTTAGAAACTAATATATCTACTGATGCTAGTAAATCATTCATTTTATCTGTAAATCCAAGTACACATATTTTCTTTTTGATCTTATCTTCATCAGCAGCTAAGATCTTTTCTAGTTTCTCTTTTAAAGATTTATTTCTTCCAGTTATAACTATGATTTGGAAATCTCTATCAATAGAAATTAATTCAGCAAGTGTGTCTTTTATACTGCCTGCACCGAAGCTACCTCCCATTAAAAGAACTGTAAATTTACTTGGATCTAAATTAAGTTCTGATAATACAATTTCTCTATCTCTATGTGATAAGAATGATTTTTCAACAGGTATACCGTACGCTTTAATTTTATCCTTATCAATGCCATCTTCAATTAATAGTTCTTTTACATATTCATGTCCCGCAATATAATAACTAATCTCATTTTGTATATATGCAGAATGAGTTGTGTAATCAGTTAAAACTGTTACAAGAGGTGGAATATCTAAATTTTTATAATATTTATGTAGACTTTCAGTAAAAGTAATTGATTCTGAATTAGCATAAAGTTGAGAATGTTTCTTTAAAGTACTAAGCGCTATCATAGGAAAAGGATGAGTACCTATGATTAAATCTGGTTTTTTATTTTCTACTAACTTTTTTAATTTCCTAGATATTAAAGAAGTTAAAGGGTTATCTTTGAATTCGTTTTTAGATACTAGGCTACTTTCGGTTAACTTATAAACACCACCCCAAGCTTTAGGTGTATATTTAGCTGATTTTTCATAGCCTCTAGATATTAGTTTATCCATAGTTCCATTAACTATTTTTAAACTATCGATGATTTCACAATCAATAGTTATACCATTAATTGATTTGTTAGTTAATTCTTCTTTTATGGCTCTCGCTGCTCTATTGTGACCACCACCAGTGGAAGCTGACATTATTAAAACTTTTTTCTGCATGAAAAAATCCTCCTATAAATTTTAGAGTTATATTGCATTGTTAAAAAAAATTATGTAATATAAAAAGTAATTTATTATGATAATTAATAAATAATTAAAGTTAATAATAATCTAATACAATATTGACAAAAAAACAAGGTAATAAACGTTTTAAGGAGACAGTAAATGAAAAAAGTAGAGATTTATACTAGTGATACTTGTATACAATGTAAAAAAGCAAAGGAATATTTTGAAAATAACAATATAGTATTTATAGAGTATAATATATCTTCTAATGAAGAATATAAGCGTGAATTAATAAAAAAGGGATATTTATCTGTTCCAGTTATAGTAGTAAATAATCAAGATATACTAGGATTTGATGTTAATAGAATTAAGCAACTGGCTGGCATATAAATGTATATATTAGTCAAATTAAAAAATAAAAGTATAAAAAAGTAAAAAGAGTAAACACTAAAGGTAGTAAAAAAGTAAAAAAAGTTTTTAAAAAGTATTGACTAGTAATTAATAGGATGATATAGTATTACTTGTCCTTGAGACAGGGACAAAAGGTCAACAAAAATTTGTTAAAAAAGTAGTTGACAAAGAAAAACAGCTTTGGTAAAATAAAGAAGCTGAAATAAGCAAAGAACTTTGAAAATTAAACAGTAGGTTAACAATAAATTAATTCTTTAAGAATTAAACTGAAACAACAAACAAACCAAGCCAGATATTCAGATAATGATTAGTCTGAGCGATGGACAACTTTTTTATGAGAGTTTGATCCTGGCTCAGGATGAACGCTGGCGGCGTGCCTAACACATGCAAGTCGAGCGATTCACTTCGGTGAAGAGCGGCGGACGGGTGAGTAACGCGTGGGTAACCTGCCTCATACACATGGATAACATACCGAAAGGTATGCTAATACAGGATAATATAAGAGATTCACATGTATTTCTTATCAAAGCTCCGGCGGTATGAGATGGACCCGCGTCTGATTAGCTAGTTGGTAAGGTAACGGCTTACCAAGGCGACGATCAGTAGCCGACCTGAGAGGGTGATCGGCCACATTGGAACTGAGACACGGTCCAAACTCCTACGGGAGGCAGCAGTGGGGAATATTGCACAATGGGCGAAAGCCTGATGCAGCAACGCCGCGTGAGTGATGAAGGCCTTCGGGTCGTAAAACTCTGTCCTCAAGGAAGATAATGACGGTACTTGAGGAGGAAGCCCCGGCTAACTACGTGCCAGCAGCCGCGGTAATACGTAGGGGGCTAGCGTTATCCGGATTTACTGGGCGTAAAGGGTGCGTAGGTGGTTTCTTAAGTCAGGAGTGAAAGGCTACGGCTCAACCGTAGTAAGCTCTTGAAACTGGGAGACTTGAGTGCAGGAGAGGAAAGTGGAATTCCTAGTGTAGCGGTGAAATGCGTAGATATTAGGAGGAACACCAGTAGCGAAGGCGGCTTTCTGGACTGTAACTGACACTGAGGCACGAAAGCGTGGGGAGCGAACAGGATTAGATACCCTGGTAGTCCACGCCGTAAACGATGAGTACTAGGTGTCGGGGGTTACCCCCCTCGGTGCCGCAGCTAACGCATTAAGTACTCCGCCTGGGGAGTACGCTCGCAAGAGTGAAACTCAAAGGAATTGACGGGGACCCGCACAAGTAGCGGAGCATGTGGTTTAATTCGAAGCAACGCGAAGAACCTTACCTAAGCTTGACATCCTTTTGACCGATGCCTAATCGCATTTTTCCCTTCGGGGACAGAAGTGACAGGTGGTGCATGGTTGTCGTCAGCTCGTGTCGTGAGATGTTGGGTTAAGTCCCGCAACGAGCGCAACCCTTGCCTTTAGTTGCCAGCATTAAGTTGGGCACTCTAGAGGGACTGCCAGGGATAACCTGGAGGAAGGTGGGGATGACGTCAAATCATCATGCCCCTTATGCTTAGGGCTACACACGTGCTACAATGGGTGGTACAGAGGGCAGCCAAGTCGTGAGGCCGAGCTAATCCCTTAAAGCCATTCTCAGTTCGGATTGTAGGCTGAAACTCGCCTACATGAAGCTGGAGTTACTAGTAATCGCAGATCAGAATGCTGCGGTGAATGCGTTCCCGGGTCTTGTACACACCGCCCGTCACACCACGGAAGTTGGGGGCGCCCGAAGCCACTTAGCTAACCCTTTTGGGAAGCGAGTGTCGAAGGTGAAATCAATAACTGGGGTGAAGTCGTAACAAGGTAGCCGTATCGGAAGGTGCGGCTGGATCACCTCCTTTCTAGGGAGAATTAACCTACTGTTTAATTTTGAGGGTTCTTTATGAAAACTCAAAATTAGTGCTTATTAAGTAAGCATTTTAGTACTTTGAAAACTGCATAACATTTAGTGATATGACATTATATAAAGAAGAAGATAAACTTCTTAAAAAATATATCATATAAAGAAGATAACTTTTAAAAATATCAAATTTAATAACTGGTCAAGTTATTAAGGGTGTAGGGCGAATGCCTTGGCACTAGGAGCCGATGAAGGACGCGATAAGCTGCGATAAGCTTGGGGGAGTTGCACGTAAACTGTGATCCCAAGATTTCCGAATGAGGAAACTCACTTAGAGTAATGTCTAAGTATCGTATAGTGAATACATAGCTATGCGAGGGGAACCCGGGGAACTGAAACATCTAAGTACCCGGAGGAAGAGAAAGAAATTCGATTCCGTAAGTAGCGGCGAGCGAACGCGGAACAGGCCAAACCAGTGAAGTTTTCTTCACTGGGGTTGCGGACATATCATAACGAAGAGGCTATTGTAGACGAAGAGAGTTGGAAAGCTCCGCTATAAAGTGTAAAAGCCACGTAGTCAAAACAAGAAGACTTCAGATATGATCCAGAGTACCACGGGACACGTGAAACCCTGTGGGAAGCAGGAGGGACCATCCTCCAAGCCTAAATACTACCTAGTGACCGATAGCGTATAGTACCGTGAGGGAAAGGTGAAAAGAACCCCGGGAGGGGAGTGAAAGAGAACCTGAAACCCTACACTTACAAGCTGTAGGAGCACATTATTTGTGTGACTGCGTACTTTTTGTAGAACGGGCCAACGAGTTACGTTACCTAGCAAGGTTAAGCACTTAAGGTGTGGAGCCGCAGCGAAAGCGAGTCTTAACTGGGCGTATAGTTAGTTGACGTAGACCCGAAACCGGGCGACCTATCCATGGGCAGGTTGAAGCGAAAGTAAAATTTCGTGGAGGACCGAACCCACGAGCGTTGAAAAGCTCGGGGATGACCTGTGGATAGCGGTGAAATTCCAATCGAGCCCGGAGATAGCTGGTTCTCTCCGAAATAGCTTTAGGGCTAGCCTCAAGATTTAGAGAAACGGGGGTAGAGCACTGAATGTCCTAGGGGGTATTGCACTTACCGAAGACTATCAAACTCCGAATACCGTATTCTTATGCTTGGGAGTCAGACTGTGGGTGATAAGATTCATAGTCAAAAGGGCAACAGCCCAGATCGTCAGCTAAGGTCCCTAAATGTACGTTAAGTGGTAAAGGATGTGGGATTGCACAGACAACCAGGATGTTGGCTTAGAAGCAGCCACTCATTTAAAGAGTGCGTAATAGCTCACTGGTCGAGTGATCCTGCGCCGAAAATTTCCGGGGCTAAAACGTACTACCGAAGCTACGGCATCATTTATGATGGGTAGGAGAGCTTTCTATATGGATTGAAGCATTACCGTAAGGAGATGTGGACTGTATAGAAGTGAGAATGTTGGCATGAGTAGCGAGATGTGGGTGAGAATCCCACAGGCCGTAAACCCAAGGTTTCCAGGGGAAGGTTCGTCCGCCCTGGGTTAGTCAGGACCTAAGCCGAGGCCGAAAGGCGTAGGTGATGGACAACAGGTTGATATTCCTGTACCACCAATAACCGTTTGAGAAATGGGATGACACAGTAGGATAAGCTAACCGCACTGTTGGTTATGTGCGGGCAAGTATTGAGGCAGTTCAGGTAGGCAAATCCGCCTGAATAATGCTGGAGTACGATGCGGAGCGAAATTTAGTAGCGAAGTAGCTGATTTCACACTGTCGAGAAAAGTCTCTATCGAGGTTAAAGGTGCCTGTACCGCAAACCGACACAGGTGGGTGAGGAGAGTATCCTAAGGCCAGCCAGAGAACTGTTGTTAAGGAACTCGGCAAAATGACCCCGTAACTTAGGGAGAAGGGGTGCCATGGAAACATGGCCGCAGAGAATAGGCCCAAGCGACTGTTTACCAAAAACATAGGTTTCTGCTAAGTCGCAAGACGATGTATAGGAGCTGACGCCTGCCCGGTGCTGGAAGGTTAAGGGGATCTGTTAGGGTAACCGAAGCAGTGAACTTAAGCCCCAGTAAACGGCGGCCGTAACTATAACGGTCCTAAGGTAGCGAAATTCCTTGTCGGGTAAGTTCCGACCCGCACGAAAGGCGTAACGATTTGGGCACTGTCTCAACAACAGACTGGGTGAAATTGTAATACCGGTGAAGATGCCGGTTACCTGCGACAGGACGGAAAGACCCCATGGAGCTTTACTGTAGCTTGACATTGAGTCTCGGTGCTACATGTACAGGATAGGTGGGAGGCTATGAAGCATGGACGTCAGTCTGTGTGGAGCCATCCTTGGGATACCACCCTTGTAGTACTGGGATTCTAACCAGCTGCCTTGAATCAGGTAGTGGGACACTGTCAGGTGGACAGTTTGACTGGGGCGGTCGCCTCCTAAAGAGTAACGGAGGCGCTCAAAGGTTCTCTCAGTACGGTCGGAAATCGTACGTAGAGTGTAAAGGCAGAAGAGAGCTTGATTGCAAGACATACAGGTCGAGCAAGGACGAAAGTCGGACTTAGTGATCCGGTGGTACCGCATGGAAGGGCCATCGCTCAACGGATAAAAGCTACCCTGGGGATAACAGGCTGATCTCCCCCAAGAGTCCACATCGACGGGGAGGTTTGGCACCTCGATGTCGGCTCATCACATCCTGGGGCTGTAGTAGGTCCCAAGGGTTGGGCTGTTCGCCCATTAAAGTGGTACGCGAGCTGGGTTCAGAACGTCGTGAGACAGTTCGGTCCCTATCCGTCGCAGGCGTAGGAAATTTGAGGAGACCTGTCCTTAGTACGAGAGGACCGGGATGGACGTACCGCTGGTGTACCAGTTGTTCTGCCAAGGGCATAGCTGGGTAGCTAAGTACGGAAAGGATAAGCGCTGAAAGCATCTAAGCGCGAAGCCTACTTCAAGATAAGATTTCCCACCGTAAGGTTAAGACCCCATGAAGACTACATGGTTGATAGGTCAGAGGTGGAAGTGTGGTAACATATGTAGCTTACTGATACTAATAGGTCGAGGACTTGACCAATAAATATGATGTAAACATTAAATGTTAGCAGTTTTGAAAGCACTAAAACTTTCAAAAAATGAAAAAAAAGTTGACAAGATTTAAAAAAAATGTTATTATAATACTTGTTCAGCAAAAAAATGTGGTTATTATAGCAAAGAGGATACACCTGTTCCCATTCCGAACACAGAAGTTAAGCTCTTGAGCGGCGATGGTACTTGGAGGGCGACCTCCTGGGAGAGTAGCACGTAGCCACGTAATGTTCCAAGGTAGCTCAACGGTGGAGCACTCGGCTGTTAACCGATAGGCTGAGGGTTCGAGTCCCTCCCTTGGAGCCAAGAAAGTGCCGAAGTGGCGGAACTGGCAGACGCACAGGACTTAAAATCCTGCGAAACTTATACTTTCGTACCGGTTCGATTCCGGTCTTCGGCACCAAATTAATATCGCGGAGTGGAGCAGTTGGCAGCTCGTCGGGCTCATAACCCGAAGGTCACAGGTTCGAGTCCTGTCTCCGCAACCATTTTAATATATATGGCTCATTGGTCAAGCGGTCAAGACACCGCCCTTTCACGGCGGTAACAGGGGTTCGATTCCCCTATGAGTCACCATGCGGGTGTAGCTCAATGGTAGAGTTCCGGCCTTCCAAGCCGGCTGTGAGGGTTCGATCCCCTTCACCCGCTCCATTTTAATTTATCCCGGGATCATAGCTCAGCTGGGAGAGCACCTGCCTTACAAGCAGGGGGTCACAGGTTCGAGCCCTGTTGGTCCCACCAAAAAAATATAAATGCGGCCTGGTAGTTCAGTTGGTTAGAATGCCAGCCTGTCACGCTGGAGGTCGAGGGTTCGAACCCCTTCCAGGTCGCCATAATACTTCTAAGAATAATATGCTGGTGTGGCTCAACGGTAGAGCAGCTGACTTGTAATCAGCAGGTTGTAGGTTCGATTCCTATCACCAGCTCCATAATACGGAGGATTTCCCGAGTGGCCAAAGGGGGCAGACTGTAAATCTGTTAGCTGTGCTTTCGGTGGTTCGAATCCACCATCCTCCACCAAAAGAAGTATGCGGATGTGGCGGAATTGGCAGACGCACTAGACTTAGGATCTAGCGCCATTGGCGTGGGGGTTCGACTCCCTTCATCCGCACCACTTTTTAACTATACCTAAAATGCGGGAATAGTTCAGTGGTAGAGCGCAACCTTGCCAAGGTTGAAGTCGCGAGTTCGAATCTCGTTTCCCGCTCCAACAAAACAAACAATATATGTGGGTGCATAGCTCAGCTGGATAGAGCAACGCCCTTCTAAGGCGTGTGTCCGGGGTTCGAATCCCTGTGCGCTCACCACTTATATATTGGGGATTAGCCAAGTCGGTAAGGCACATGACTTTGACTCATGCATGCGTAGGTTCGAGTCCTGCATCCCCAGCCATATAAATATGACTCATTAGCTCAGTCGGTAGAGCACTTGACTTTTAATCAAGGTGTCCGGAGTTCGAATCTCCGATGGGTCACCATTAACCTGGAGAGGTGTCCGAGTGGTTTAAGGAGCTGGTCTTGAAAACCAGTGATGCTTAACGGCACCGTGGGTTCGAATCCCACCCTCTCCGCCAGATGCCCAGATAGCTCAGTCGGTAGAGCAGGGGACTGAAAATCCCCGTGTCGGTGGTTCGATTCCGCCTCTGGGCACCATATTTAAATATTGTGGCGGTATAGCTTAGTTGGCTAGAGCGTTCGGTTCATACCCGAAAGGTCACAGGTTCGACTCCTGTTACCGCTACCATTTTAATTTTAATAATATAACGTGGACCATTAGCTCAGTTGGTTAGAGCGCCCGGCTCATAACCGGTAGGTCTGGGGTTCGAGTCCCTGATGGTCCACCACTTTTTTAGTTCGAGGTGTAGCGCAGTTTGGTAGCGCACTTGGTTTGGGACCATGGGGCCGGGGGTTCGAGTCCCTTCACCTCGACCACTTTTATCAATTATGGTGGGTATAGCTCAGTTGGTTAGAGCGCCAGATTGTGGCTCTGGAGGCCGTGAGTTCGAATCTCATTATCCACCCCATAAACATATGACTCATTAGCTCAGTCGGTAGAGCACTTGACTTTTAATCAAGGTGTCCGGAGTTCGAATCTCCGATGGGTCACCACTAAATATGGCGACATGACCAAGTGGCTAAGGTAGAGGACTGCAACTCCTTCATCCCCAGTTCGAATCTGGGTGTCGCCTCCATATTCCAAGGTAGCTCAACGGTGGAGCACTCGGCTGTTAACCGATAGGCTGAGGGTTCGAGTCCCTCCCTTGGAGCCAAGAAAGTGCCGAAGTGGCGGAACTGGCAGACGCACAGGACTTAAAATCCTGCGAAACTTATACTTTCGTACCGGTTCGATTCCGGTCTTCGGCACCAATTTTGCGAGACGAATGGGTAGACGCAAAAAAGTAAATGACATATGAATGGCTCATTGGTCAAGCGGTCAAGACACCGCCCTTTCACGGCGGTAACAGGGGTTCGATTCCCCTATGAGTCACCATGCGGGTGTAGCTCAATGGTAGAGTTCCGGCCTTCCAAGCCGGCTGTGAGGGTTCGATCCCCTTCACCCGCTCCAATTTTAATTTATCCCGGGACCATAGCTCAGCTGGGAGAGCACCTGCCTTACAAGCAGGGGGTCACAGGTTCGAGCCCTGTTGGTCCCACCATAAAAACACAAACGCGGCCTGGTAGTTCAGTTGGTTAGAATGCCAGCCTGTCACGCTGGAGGTCGAGGGTTCGAACCCCTTCCAGGTCGCCATTTAATTTTATCTAAGCTGGTGTGGCTCAACGGTAGAGCAGCTGACTTGTAATCAGCAGGTTGTAGGTTCGATTCCTATCACCAGCTCCATTTATATATGCGGAGGATTTCCCGAGTGGCCAAAGGGGGCAGACTGTAAATCTGTTAGCTGTGCTTTCGGTGGTTCGAATCCACCATCCTCCACCAACTTAAAGTACGCGGATGTGGCGGAATTGGCAGACGCACTAGACTTAGGATCTAGCGCCATTGGCGTGGGGGTTCGACTCCCTTCATCCGCACCACTTTTTTTATAATGTGGGTGCATAGCTCAGCTGGATAGAGCAACGCCCTTCTAAGGCGTGTGTCCGGGGTTCGAATCCCTGTGCGCTCACCACTTATATATTGGGGATTAGCCAAGTCGGTAAGGCACATGACTTTGACTCATGCATGCGTAGGTTCGAGTCCTGCATCCCCAGCCATATTAAATTAGCAACTTAGTGCTCGCTTGATAGAGCATATAGGGAAACTATAAGGAGAGGTGTCCGAGTGGTTTAAGGAGCTGGTCTTGAAAACCAGTGATGCTTAACGGCACCGTGGGTTCGAATCCCACCCTCTCCGCCAGATGCCCAGATAGCTCAGTCGGTAGAGCAGGGGACTGAAAATCCCCGTGTCGGTGGTTCGATTCCGCCTCTGGGCACCATATTCAAATAACGTGGCGGTATAGCTTAGTTGGCTAGAGCGTTCGGTTCATACCCGAAAGGTCACAGGTTCGACTCCTGTTACCGCTACCATTTAAACTTTAATAACACATAACGTGGACCATTAGCTCAGTTGGTTAGAGCGCCCGGCTCATAACCGGTAGGTCCGGGGTTCGAGTCCCTGATGGTCCACCACTTTTTTAGTTCGAGGTGTAGCGCAGTTTGGTAGCGCACTTGGTTTGGGACCATGGGGCCGGGGGTTCGAGTCCCTTCACCTCGACCATCAACTAAAAAAACAAAAAACTAGTGCATTAGATTATGGTGGGTATAGCTCAGTTGGTTAGAGCGCCAGATTGTGGCTCTGGAGGCCGTGAGTTCGAATCTCATTATCCACCCCATAAAACATATGACTCATTAGCTCAGTCGGTAGAGCACTTGACTTTTAATCAAGGTGTCCGGAGTTCGAATCTCCGATGGGTCACCAATATAAAAAGGGCGACATGACCAAGTGGCTAAGGTAGAGGACTGCAACTCCTTCATCCCCAGTTCGAATCTGGGTGTCGCCTCCATTTAAACGCGCGCCTATAGCTCAACTGGATAGAGTGTCTGACTACGAATCAGAAGGTTGGGGGTTCGAGTCCCTCTGGGCGCACCACTTATTAATAAAAATCCCGGGACCATAGCTCAGCTGGGAGAGCACCTGCCTTACAAGCAGGGGGTCACAGGTTCGAGCCCTGTTGGTCCCACCAATTATCCTCTAGTTTGTTAACTAGAGGTTTTTTAATATATAAAATAAGTTATAAATATTACTGTTTTAATCAAAAATAAAATGAATGAAAAATAGAGATCTTTTATATAAAAACTAAGGAAGGTGTTATTATGTATATTATATTTGGAGAAGAGATAGTAGACAGTGAAGAAATAAGAGAAACAATTGAAGGTAATAGTGATTTCAAAGTAGATAGAGATATGTGCAAGGGAACAAAAAGGGAAGATGTTGTGGCGTACCAATTAAGCATACCAGTAAAAATTTTAAATGAAGAGTTAAATCAAGATTATAATTTAGATGAAATAAGTGAAGAAGATTTATTCGAAGAGTATATAAGCTTATCAGAAGAAATGGCTATAAGATTGCAAGATTTTATGCCAAAGCACTCTTTAGTAAATTCTATCTCCTATAAATGGGATAATTCATCTGACGTAGTTAAAACAGTATTCACGATGGCATATATAGGCTTAGGACAATTAAAGTTAAATGATGTATCTAGAAGATTACTAAATGAGTTAGATTAGAAATACTTTTCGCAGTTTCTAAATAAATAGAACAAAATATAAATTGTTTAGTAACTATTATCATTTAAAGTAATGAAATAAGATATAAGTTAATATAATAAGTAAGATAAATCCATGTTTATTAATATAAAATAAATATGGATTTATTTTTTTATAAGGGAATATATATTCATGACAATCAGAATATTATAGAAAAGTATGATAAAAACATTCTATTTTCACTTAATTAAGAAATAGAGATTTACCAAAACACAAAATATATTTACCTATTTTTATGAATTTGTATTAATTATTAAGAAACTCTTTCATAGGGGTTCAAAAATAAAGTTTTATGGACTATAATCTTTAATATTACAACTTAAATATGGAAAAGGGGGATAATATGCTTAAAAAATTTAAAAAAGTACTAGTAGCTAATAGAGGAGAAATTGCTATAAGAATATTTAGAGCATGCCATGAATTAGGAATTAAAAGTGTTGGGATATATAGTAAAGAGGATAAATATAGTTTATTTAGAACGAAAGCTGATGAATCTTATTTAATAGGTAAAGATAAAGGACCGATAGAGGCTTATTTAGATATAGATGGAATTATTGAGCTTGCCAAAGCCAAAAATGTAGATGCTATACATCCGGGGTATGGTTTCTTAGCAGAAAATCCAGAGTTTGTAAGAAAATGTGAAGAGAACGGAATTGCATTTATAGGTCCATCTGCCGAGATAATGGAAAGAATGGGTGACAAAATAAATTCTAAAAAAGTTGCTCATAGTGTTGGAGTAGGAACTATACCTGGAGTAGAAAAAGTAATTAAAAGTGTTGAACAAGCAAAGGAAGTTGCAAACTTTGTAGGATATCCAGTAATGATAAAAGCCTCTAATGGCGGAGGCGGTAGAGGTATGAGGGTAGTTTATGATGAAAAAAATTTAGCACTTGAATATGAAACAGCATGTAGTGAATCAAGAAAGGCATTCGGAGCAGATTTGATTTTTATAGAAAAATATATAGAAGATCCTAAACATATAGAGGTTCAAATATTAGGAGATAAGCATGGAAACTTAGTTCATTTGTATGAAAGAGATTGTTCAGTACAAAGAAGACATCAGAAAATAATTGAATATGCGCCAGCATTTTCTATAGATAAAAGAATAAGAGATGAAATTTGTGCAGATGCAGTTAAAATAGCTAAAGAAGTAGGATATGTAAGTGCAGGAACATTAGAGTTTTTAGTTGATAGCAAAGATAATCATTATTTCATAGAAATGAACCCTAGAATTCAAGTTGAACATACAGTAACAGAAGAGGTTACAGGAATAGATATTGTTCAAAGTCAAATTCTTGTAGCAGAAGGATATAGTTTAGATAGTAAAGAGATTGATATAAAATCACAAGATGATGTAACAATAACAGGATATGCTATACAATGTAGAATTACAACTGAAGATCCTAAGAATAACTTCATGCCTGATACTGGAAAAATACAAGTATATAGAACTGGGTCTGGTGCAGGAATTAGACTAGATGGAGGAAATGGGTGTGCAGGATTTAGCATAAGTCCATATTATGATAGTTTATTAGTTAAAACTATATCTTGGGATAGAACATTTGAAAGAGCAATTAATAAGACGATTAGATCTATAAATGAACTTAGGGTTAGAGGAGTAAAAACTAATATTGGATTTTTAGTGAATGTTTTACAAGATCCTATGTTTAGAGCTGGTAGATGTAGTACTAAATTTATAGATGAACATCCTAGATTATTTAAAATAAAAGAAAGTAAAGATAGAGGAACTAAATTACTTCAATTTATAGGTGATGTTATAGTAAATGAAAACAAATGTATACCTAAACCTAAGTTTGAAACATTGCATCAACCAAGAATAATAACTGAAAGAGTGCCTAAAGTAGAAGGTAGTAGAGTTCAGTTTGAAAAACTAGGGAAGAAAGCATATATTGAAAAAATAAAAAATGAAAAGAAATTATTATTAACAGATACTACCATGAGAGATGCACATCAATCTCTTATTGCAACAAGATTTAGAACTTATGATTTATTACAGGTTGCTAAAGAAACAAATGAGTATCAAAAAGATTTATTTTCACTAGAGATGTGGGGAGGAGCTACATATGATGTGGCTTATAGATTCTTAAAAGAATCTCCATGGAGAAGGCTACAAAAATTAAGAGCGGAAATACCAGACATAATGTTCCAAATGTTATTTAGAGCATCTAATGGCGTGGGATATACAAATTATCCTGACAATGTGATAGTAGATTTTATAAAAGAATCTGCTTATCAAGGGATAGATATTATAAGAATATTTGATTCATTAAACTGGGTTGAAAATATGAAATTGTCTATAGAAGCAGGACTTGAAACTGGAAAAATAGTAGAAGGTACAATGTGTTACACAGGAGACATATTAAACCCTAATAAGTCAAAGTATAACTTAGAATACTATATAAAAATGGCTAAAGAGTTAGAATCTTTAGGAGTAGATATAATTTGTATAAAAGATATGGCAGGCCTTTTAAAACCATATGCCGCACATACTTTGATTAAGTCATTAAAGGAAAATGTTAAAACACCAATTCACCTACACACTCATGATACAAGTGGAAATGGTGTGGCAACATGCTTAATGGCAGCAGAAGCAGGTGTAGACATAGTAGATGCTGCATTACAAACTATGTCAGGTTTAACAAGCCAACCATCTTTAAATGCCATAGTAGAAGCTTTAAAACATACAGAGAGAGATACTAATATTGACTTATATGGATATGAAGAGCTATCAAGTTACTACGGAGATTTAAGACAAATTTATAAAAAATTCGAAAGTGGCATGAGTACTTCTTTTGCTGAAATATATGAATATGAAATGCCAGGAGGACAATATTCAAATCTAAAAGCCCAAGCTGATAGCTTTGGATTAGGAGATAACTTTGATACTCTTAAGGTAAACTACAAAGAGGCTAACCAAATAGTTGGAGATATAATTAAAGTTACACCATCTTCAAAAGTTGTAGGGGATTTAGCCATATTTATGACAAAGAATAAATTGGATAGAGGAAATATTATTGAAGAAGGGAAAAAATTATCATTCCCAGATTCCGTAGTAGACTACTGTAAAGGTATGATAGGTCAACCAGAAGGTGGAATACCAAAAAACTTACAAGAGGTAGTATTAAAAGGTGAAGAAGCCATTACTGTAAGACCTGGATCATTAATACCTGCAGCTAATTTTGATAAAGATAAAGATTATTTAAATGAAAAATTTGATATGAGATCGAATATAAGAAACATACTAAGCTATGAGTTATATCCAAAAGTATATGAAGAATATTTAAAACATTTACAAGGATATAATGATATTTCTAAACTAGAAAGCGATGTGTTCTTCTATGGTCTTGATATAGGTGAAGAATGTGATGTGGAAATAGAAGAAGGAAAAATGTTAACTATTAGTTTAAGAAATATAGGAGATGTAAAAGAAAACGGATATAGAACAATAGTATTTGATTTAAATGGAATGCATAGAGAAGTAGAAATAAAAGATAATAACTATGCAGGAAGTATTAAACAAGTAGAAACTGCTGATATGGATAATCCTTTACAAATAGGGGCTAGTATTCCTGGAAAGGTAATAAAAGTTCTTGTTAAAGAAGGAGATGAAGTAGAAGAGCATCAACCATTAATTGTTATAGAAGCTATGAAAATGGAAACTAATATAGTATCAAAAACAAATGGAAAAATAAAATCTATACAAGTAAAAGAAAATGAAATGGTTTGTGATAAACAACTATTAATGACATTAGAATAGAATGATAATGAACTAAAAAACTCTAAAGTAGAGTAAATAACTACTTTAGAGTTTTTTTATATAAAAAAGAGGAAAAATACACATGTGTGTAGAAATATATTTTAAATCCAAGGGAGAGAATGTCAAATTATTTTCTCTCAAAATAAGGTAATCTCATCTTATCTTACATAATTGGGAATATTATACATGTAAATAGTATAAAATTATTTATAACACTTGATAATTTTATATAATTAAAAAAGGTAGGTGCTAATATGAAAGTCTATGATAGTAACGATTTAAGAAATGTTGCAATACTAGGACATAGTGGATGTGGGAAATCTAATTTAATTGATGCTCTAGCATACACTACAAATATTTCAAAAAAGATGCCTAAGTTATCTGACAAAGTAAATATGACTTACAGTATAGGACTAGCTCCCATAGAATACAACGGTATCAAGTATAATTTATTAGACACACCAGGATATTTTGATTTTAGCGGTGAAGTAATTTCTTCTTTAAGAGCAAGTGATGCAGCTATTATAGTTATAGATGCAACTTCTCCTATACAGGTTGGAACTGAAAAATCACTAGAATTAACTGAAAACATGCCTAAGATTATGTTCATAAACAAAATAGACAATGAAAAGGCAAGATATAAAGATGCAATAGAAATGCTAAGAGAAAAATATGACAATAAGATAGTACCAATGATAAGCCCTATATATAAAGATAAACAATTTGTTAAATTACATAATGTATTAGAAAACTTGGATGACGATTTAGATGGAGAATTCAAAGAGCAAGTTTCAAGTGTTAAAGAAGCTTTAATGGAACATATTGCTGAAACTGACGATGAAGTTTTAGATAAGTATTTTAATGGAGAAGAATTAACTCCAGAGGAAATACAAAAAGGAATAATAATAGGAATACAAAGTGGTGATATAATACCTGTAATATGTGGCTCTACAATAAATAATATAGGGTCACAAGAGATACTACAAACTATAGGTTCATATATACAACCAAAAGCTATTGAAAAAGAAAATCCTTTAAGAGCTTTAGTATTTAAAACAATGGTGGACCCATTTATGGGAAAATTATCTTACATAAAGATAGTTGAAGGAAAAATGAAAAAAGATACTGAAGTAATTAATATAAATAAAGATGTAAAAGAAAAAATTGCTAATATATATACAATGAAGAATGGAGAGTTAGAAGAAATAGATTGTGCTAATGCAGGTGATATAGTTATAGTTACAAAAATAAATTCTCTACAAACGGGAAATACTATAGCACAAAATGCAAATGCTTCACTATTAGAAGAGGCTATTTTACCAAAACCACAGATATATTACTCTGTAGTACCGAAAAATAAAGGTGAAGAAGACAAAATAGGAGCTTCATTAAACAAAATATCAGAAGAAGACCCTACTATACATTGGTATAGAAACCCAGAAACCAAGCAAACGTTAGTTGGTGGTCAAGGAGAGCTTCATATAAATACAGTTAAAAATAAATTAAAAGAAAAATTTGGTGTTGATGTTGATTTAGAAGATATTAAAGTTGCTTATAGAGAAACTATAAAAGGTGATTCTGATGTTCAAGGAAAACATAAAAAACAATCTGGTGGTCATGGTCAATATGGAGATGTAAAAATTAAATTTACAAGATCTAATGATGACTTTGAATTTGCTGAAGAGATATTTGGAGGGTCTGTTCCAAAATCTTATATACCTGCAGTAGAAAAAGGATTAAAAGATTCTATGCAAAAAGGAATACTTGCAGGATATCCTGTTACAAATATAAAGGCAACATTATATGATGGATCATATCATGACGTTGACTCATCAGAAATGGCATTTAAAATGGCAGCATCAATAGCATTTAAAAAAGGAATGGAAGAAGCTCAACCAATTCTATTAGAACCTGTGATGAAATTAACTATAACTGTTCCAGAAGAGTATATGGGAGATGTAATGGGTGATATTAATAAGAGAAGAGGAAAAATACTAGGAATGGAACCCGATGAGAAGGGTAGACAAGTAATTTATGCAGAAGCACCTCAAAGTGAAACATTTAAATATGCAATTGATTTAAGATCTATGACTCAAGGTAGAGGATTCTTTGAAATGGAATTAGAAAAATATAGTGAAGTACCTCAGCAACTAGCATCAAAAATAATTGGTGTAGCTAATAATTAAAAAATATATATTGAAAGCGGCATGATATTAAAAAATATCATGCCGTTTATTTTTTATTTTATATAAAATAAAAATTTGTTTTGTTTATAATAATTAGATTATATGACTAAAATATGTATATAATATATATTAAATAATAGTCAAAGAAAGTCAAAGTAAAAAATTATTTAAGTGGTGATGCGGATGGCTTCAATTAGCGATATAATAGAAAAATTTATTAAAGATTTAATGGAAGACAGCAATACAGTTCAAATTCAAAGAAATGAACTTGCTAATTTGTTTGATTGTGCTCCATCTCAAATAAATTATGTTTTGACAACTCGGTTTTCAAGAGAAAAAGGATATGATATCCAAAGCAAAAAAGGTGGAGGAGGATATGTAAAAATAGATAAGATTGTAAAATCAAATCAAGAACAAATTTTACATATCTTACATAAAAAAATAGATAAAGAAATAACATATATACAAGGAAAAGTACTTGTTAAGTGGTTATTAGATACAAATTTAATTAATAATAGAGAATCAAAAATAATATTATGTGCTATAGATGATAAATCTCTAAATTCACCTATACATGGATTAAATGACATAGTAAGGGCAAAAATCTTAAAAAATATTATAGAAGAATTATTTAATATAGAGGAGTGATATTATGTTATGTCAAAAATGTCATAAGAAAACAGCGTCAGTTTTTATTAGCTCCATAATAAATGGTCAAGAAACACGAATGTATTTATGTAATGATTGTGCTAAGGACTATCCATTATTTAAATTTAATTCACAAGATCCATTTTCCATAAAGGATGTTATGGAAAAATTTGATATAAGTGAAGGTGATTCAATAGATACCAAAAATAAAAATTTATTAGCGATAGATAAGGACTGTGAAGAAAAAGAGATTATATGTCCAAATTGCTACAGTACATATGATGAATACAGACAAACAGGAAAAGTAGGATGTAGTAAATGTTACGAAGTGTTTGAAAAACAGTTAAAGCCTATACTTAGAAATATATATGGATATGAAGGGTACATAGGAAAATCGCCTAAAAAAGATAACAGTCACATATACACAAGTAAAGAAATGAGAGTTCTAAAAGAAGATTTAAATAGGGCTGTGGAGCAAGAAGAATATGAAAAAGCAGCTGATATTAGAGATAAAATAAAAGAGCTGGAAGAATGTAATGAATAGGAGGAGGGAATTATGGAAGATAGCATAATTATAGGTACTCAAATAGATTTATCTAGAAATATTACTAATTATCCTTTTCCACATAAATTAAGTCAATCAGAATCTCAAGTCATAGCAAATAAAATTAGCAATATAATATTAGAATCAGAAGATTTATTTCAAGAAGACTTTATTGCATACAATATAAATGACATTAGTCAAATAGAGAAAAATACATTAATAGAAAGAAATATTATAAGTAATAAATTTTCATCAAATGATATAGGTTCAATTATCATTAACAAAGATAAAACAAAATGCATAATAGTTAATGATGAAGATCATATAAAAATCAAGATATACGAAGACAAATTTAATGTGGATGATGCTTTTATAATTGCAAATAAAATTGATGATATATTAGAAAGTAAGCTAGACTATGCTTTTGATGATAAGTTGGGATACCTAACTAGTTGTCCAGTTAATGCGGGTACAGGGCTTAAAACTTCTATTATAGTTCATTTGCCGGTGCTGTCTTTGCAAAGAAAAGTAGACACTTATTCCAATATAGCACACAAATTAGGTGCAAATATAAAAGGTATTTCAAATGAAAAATCAAATATATTAGGTAATATGTATGAAATAAGCAATCAATCAGTTATTGGAAGATCAGAAAAAAATATTATTGAAAGTCTAAGAAGTTTAACAAAAGATATTGTAACAAAAGAAAAAGAATCTAGAAATATTGTAAAAATGGAAGCCTCTATAGAATTAGAAGATGAGGTTTATAGATCTTTAGGAATATTACAAAATGCTAGAATTATATCTGCATACGAAGCTATGAAGCACTTGTCTAATATTAAGTTAGGTATTGAGATGGAATATATTAAAGACATCAACATGGAAAAAATAATTAACTTAATGAAAGGTATGAAGCCAGCCTTAAGATTAATGTCACCTATGACTTGTTATAGCGACACCAAAAGAGCTGATTTTTTAAGAGAAGAGTTTAGTCTAGCTAATAGAAATAAGAAATAGGAGGGATGAAAATGTACTTCAATAGATTTACTCAAAGAGCTAAAACTGCAATTGACTTAGGTGTGGAGTCAGCAAAAAGCTTTGGACATAAGATTGTAGGAACAGAGCATTTACTTCTAGGTCTTCTAAAAGAAAAAGATGGAATAGCAGCTAAAGTTTTGAATAAATTAGGAGTTACTGAAGATATTCTAGAAAAAAAGATTATAGAAATAGAGGGTAAAAATGATGCAACTACAACAGATGTAACATTAAGTCCTAGGTCAAAGCAGATACTAGAGCTATCAGGAGCTTTTGCTAATAAACTTAAGACAAATTACATAGGTACGGAACATATATTATTAGCGCTGGCTCAAGAAGGAGAAGGACTTGGGATGAGAATTTTAGCATCATTAAATATAGACTCAAGAGATATTGCTGAAAGTATTATAGATATGATGGGTATAGATAATTATTCGATTGAACCCAAAGTAGTAAATAAAACATCATCTACGCCAGAAAGTACTTCATCAAAATTACTTGATAAGTATGGTAGAAATCTTACTGAGAGTGCTAAACAAGATAAAATAGACCCTGTAATAGGAAGGTCAAAAGAAATAGAAAGAATAATCCAAATTTTAAGTAGAAGAACAAAAAACAACCCGGTACTAATTGGAGACCCTGGTGTGGGAAAAACAGCAATAGCAGAAGGTTTGGCAATTGACATATCACAAGGAAAGGTACCAGATACATTAAAGGATAAAGTTCTTTACACTCTAGATATGGGCTCACTGTTAGCAGGAGCAAAATATAGAGGTGAATTTGAGGAGAGAATAAAACAAGTTATAGATGAAGTTGTTAAAAAAGGAAATATAGTTTTATTCATAGACGAAATGCATACAATTATAGGTGCTGGAGCTACAGGAGAAGGTTCTATAGATGCTTCAAATATATTAAAACCTTGTTTAGCTAGAGGAGAAATACAGGTTATAGGAGCTACAACAATAGATGAGTATAGAAAACATGTAGAGAAAGATTCTGGATTAGAAAGAAGATTTCAATCAGTTTTAATAGAAGAGCCAACAAAGGAAGATACTATAGAAATATTAAAAGGCCTTAGAGATAAATATGAAGCTCATCATAAAGTGAAAATAACAGATGAATCTATTAAGGCAGCAGTAGAATTGTCCGTAAGATATATAACAGATAGATTTTTACCAGATAAAGCTATAGATTTAATAGATGAAGCAGCTTCAAAGGTAAGACTAAAAGAAAATACACCACCAAAAGATATAAAAGATTTAGAAGAAAAGATAAATAGTATTAAAAAAGAAAAAGAAGAATCAGTAAGAGGACAAAATTTTGAGAAAGCTGCAAAATTAAGGGATGAACAAAGAAAAGCTCAAGAGCAGTTAGAAAAAATTCGAGATAGATGGAACAAATCATCTAAATACGCCAATATGGTAGATGGAGAAGTAATTGCAGAAGTAGTTGGCTTATGGACAGGAATACCAGTCAATAGAATGATGGAAGAAGAAACAGAAAGGCTGCTTAAGCTTGAAGATATATTACACGAAAGGGTTATAGGTCAAGATCAGGCAATAAAATCTATTTCTACAGCTATTAGAAGGGCTAGAGCAGGTCTAAAAGATCCGAATAGACCTATAGGTTCATTTTTATTCCTTGGTCCAACAGGAGTAGGAAAAACAGAACTTAGCAAGGCTTTGGCAGAAGCTGAGTTTGGTGATGAAAATCAAATAGTACGTATAGATATGTCAGAGTATATGGAAAAACACTCAGTGTCTAGATTAATTGGTTCTCCTCCAGGTTATGTAGGTTATGATGAAGGTGGTCAATTAACAGAAAAGGTTAGAAGGCATCCATACTCAGTTGTATTATTTGATGAAATAGAAAAAGCTCATCCGGATGTATTTAATATTTTATTACAAATATTAGATGATGGTCGACTAACAGATTCTAAAGGCAGAACTGTAGATTTTAAAAATACAATATTAATAATGACATCAAATGTAGGAGCTAAAACTATTAAAAAACAAAAAACATTAGGATTTGGAAGTCCAAATGAGGAAGACAAAGAAAAAGATGAATATGAAAAAATGAAAGAAAATATTATGGTCGAGCTTAAAAAGCAATTTAGGCCAGAATTCTTAAATAGAATCGATGACATAATAGTGTTCCATTCTCTTAATAAAGAAGACATATCTAAAATCGTAAAATTAATGTGCAAGACATTAGTTGAAAGATTAGAAGAAATGACTATAAGACTAGAGATGGATGAAGAGGCTATAAATTTAATTGCAAAATCAGGTTTTGATTTGGAATATGGAGCAAGACCATTAAAGAGATCTATTCAGAAAGAGCTAGAAAATGAATTGTCAGAACTTATATTACAGGGAACAATAAAATCAGGTGATACTGTTGAAGCTACTGTAAAAGAAGGTAAGATGGCTTTTGAAGTAAAATAATTTTTTAGTAAATAGAGGGAGAAGACTCCCTCTATTTAAGGTTTAATAAAGATTTTTTGATATATTTAACATAAATCAGAATAATATTATATGCAGATATTAACAATATATAGTACAATAAAGTAATAATAAAGCATTTAAGGGTGAATAATAATGGCAAAAATTAAAACAAAGTATGTATGCCAATCATGCGGATATGAAACTAGTAAATGGCTAGGAAAATGTCCTGAATGTACAAAGTGGAACACATTTGTTGAAGAAATAGAAGAAAAAAAATCTCAAAGGGAAGTTTTTGTAATAAGCAAAGGAGATTCAAAACCTATAAGCATAAACTCCATAGAGATAAAACATGAAGAAAGATTTTCTACAGAGATAGAAGAGTTAGATAGAGTACTAGGTGGAGGAATTGTAAAAGGTTCTTTAGTTTTAGTAGGTGGAGACCCTGGTATAGGAAAATCCACATTATTGATGCAAGTATCTAGAAATGTTGCCTGTGCAGGAAAAAAAGTATTATATATATCTGGTGAAGAATCACAATCTCAAATAAAAATGAGGGCTCATAGATTAGGTGTTAATACTGATAACTTATTTATTTTTTCAGAAAATAATTTAAGCATAATAGAAGCCTATTTAGATAGTATAAACCCAGATTTGATAATTGTAGACTCAATACAAACTGTATACAGCCCAGAAATATCTTCAGCGCCAGGAACTGTAAGTCAAATAAAAGAAGGAACATCTAGATTTATGAAGATTTCTAAGAAGATGGGCATATCTACTTTTATTGTTGGACATGTGACTAAAGAAGGTTCATTAGCAGGACCTAAATTACTAGAGCACATGGTTGATACAGTTTTGTATTTTGAAGGAGAAAGATATAATACATATAGACTTGTTAGGGCTGTAAAAAATAGATTTGGTTCAACAAATGAATTAGGTGTATTTGAAATGAAAGATATAGGATTAATAGAACTAACAAATCCATCAGAAGTTCTAATTTCTGAAAAACCTAAAGATGTATCAGGATCAGTGATAATATCAACTGTAGAAGGAACAAGACCAATGCTTTTAGAATTACAAGCATTAGTATCTCCAACAAGTTTTGGAATCGCAAAAAGGACAGCAACAGGAGTTGACTACAACAGAGTAGCTTTATTATTAGCTGTATTAGAAAAAAGGGTAGGATTACAAATACAAAATCAAGACGTGTACATAAATGTTGTTGGAGGTATAAAAATCAATGAACCTTCAATGGATTTAGGCATAATATTATCTGTAGCTTCTAGTTTTAGAAATATATCTATTGATGGAGATATAGTTGTAACAGGCGAAGTAGGGTTAACAGGAGAAGTTAGAGCTGTTAGCTATATAGAAAAAAGAATAGCTGAATGCAAAAAATTAGGATTTAAAAAGATAGTTATACCCAAAAATAATTATGCTACAGTAAAAGATACAAAAGGAATAGAAATCATACCTGTAGATAATCTAAGACAAGCTATAAACCTAGTATTAAGGGGGTGATGAATAAGAATGTATAATATCGATAATATTATGGATAATAAAAACTTACTTCATGCACTTAGAAAAATATCTCCAGGAACTCCTCTTAGACAAGGACTTGATAATGTACTTAGAGCTAAGACTGGTGGACTTATAGTATTGGCCAGTGATGATGAAATATCTGAAATCGTAGATGGTGGTTTTAAAATAGATGCAGACTATTCTCCAGCATATTTGTATGAATTGGCTAAAATGGACGGTGCTATAGTTTTAAGTGATGATGTAAAGAAAATATTATTGGCAAATGCACAGTTAATACCTGACTATTCAATACAAACATCAGAAACTGGAACTAGACATAGAACAGCAGAAAGGGTAGCAAAACAGACAGGTGCTATAGTAATATCTATTTCTCAAAGAAGAAATATAATTACTGTATACAGGGGAGAACAAAAATACGTAGTTGAAGAAATATCAAAGATATTTACTAAGGCTAATCAAGCTTTACAAACATTAGAAAAGTATAAATCAGTTTTAGATCAAGCTATTTTAAATCTTAATTCATTTGAATTTAAAGATATGGTTACTATCTATGAAGTAGCACTAGTAGTTCAAAAAATAGAAATGGTTATGAGAATAATAAATATAATTGAAAAATATGTAATTGAGCTAGGAGAAGAAGGAACACTAGTAAGAATGCAGCTAGAAGAACTAATGGGAACTACAAAAAAAGATAGAATGATGATTTATATGGATTATAAAAAAGACAATGTAGAGTTAAAAGAAATACAAAGAAAAATGAAAAGTTTGACAGATGATGAATTACTTGATTTAGTAAAAGTAGCAAAGATCTTAGGTTACTCTGGCATAACTGAGAGTATGGATATGGAAATTAGACCAAAAGGATATAGAGTTTTAAATAAAATTCATAGGTTACCAAGTGGAATTATAGAGAATATTATTAATTATTTTGATGACTTCAAAAGTATTCAAGCGGCTTCAATTGAGGATTTAGATGAAGTTGAAGGGATAGGTGAAATAAGAGCAACTTATATAAAAAATGGACTTATAAAAATGGAAAGAATGGCATCGCTAGATATGCAAATATAATGTAATTTTAAGAAAAAATTAATAAAAAATTCACATATATGATGTATCATATAAATCACACTATAGGGGGTGAAGTTTTGATAAGCAAAATAATAAGAGTATTAATATCTCTTTTAGGAGTTATATTAGGAACAACTTCATATTTAAGTTTAGCTAAAATATTTCCACAACTTAGTTTTGGAATAGAAAATGTATATTTAGTAAGTTTAGTAGCAGGTCTATTAGTAGGGATATTTTTCTACCTAATAAGTCCGTGGTTTTTCAATAAAGTAAGAAGATTTGTAAAAATTTTAGATACAGAAATATCTAAATATCCACAAACAGATATATTATTAGGAGTAGTAGGATTAATAGTAGGTCTTGTTATAGCATATTTAATAGTAGGTGGATTATTTGGATCAATTTCAGGAATGCCTTTAATCAAAACAATTTTATCTATAATAATCTACATATTTATGGGTTATATAGGTGTAAAAATAACTTTAAAAAGTAGAGAAGATTTATTTAATATTGGTAAATTAAGTAGATTATCTACAGGTTTAGGAAAAGATAAGTTAGGTAAAAAAGATAATGCTATAAAATCAATACCACCAAAAGTACTAGATACTAGTGTAATAATAGATGGTAGAATAGCCGATATTTGCAGGACCGGTTTTGTAGAAGGAAAACTTATTATACCTAAGTTTGTTTTAAATGAATTACAACATATTGCAGATTCTTCGGATGATTTAAAGAGAGTTAGAGGGAGAAGAGGTTTAGACATACTTAATATAATTCAAAAAGAATTAGATATAGAAGTTGAAATAACTGAAAAAGATTTTGATGATATACCAGAAGTTGATAGTAAACTTCTTAAGCTTGCTCAAGTAATGAATGGAAAAGTCGTGACAAATGATTATAACCTAAATAAAGTAGCTCAATTCCAAGGAGTAGAAGTTCTAAACATAAATGAACTTGCTAATGCTGTTAAACCTGTTGCAATACCAGGAGAAGAAATGGTAGCTCAAGTTGTAAAAGAAGGTAAAGAGTCTAATCAAGGAATAGCTTACCTAGATGATGGAACAATGATAGTTGTAGAAGGTGGAAGAAAACATATTGGTGAAACAATAAATGTATTAGTTACATCGGTACTTCAGACTTCTGCAGGAAGAATGATATTTGGAAAACCTAAGAATTAATATAAAAGGCCTTCTATGACTAGAAGGCTTTTTTAACTTATTAGAATAAATTAATGAGTAATAAAAAGAGGTGAGATTATGAATAGTGTAGTTATTGTTAGTGCAGGAAAAGGAAGTCGAATGAAGGCTGATATAAACAAACAATTTCTAAAAATAAGGGGTAAAGAAGTAATAGCCCATACTATAGATAAATTTTATAAAAATAAAAATATTGGAGAAATAATTATAGTAATTAGGGAAGATGAAGAAGAATTCTTCCAAAAAAATATTATAAATAAGTATGGATATAGAAATATAAAGGTTGCTCTTGGAGGAAAAGAAAGGCAAGACTCTGTATATAATGGATTAAAACAAATAGATAAAAAATGTAAAATAGTTTTAATTCATGATGGAGCAAGACCTTTTGTAACTAATGAAATTATAGAAAAATCTATAATTTGTGCGAAAGAATACAATAGTGCAATAGTAGGGGTTCCTGTTAAAGATACTATAAAAATAGTAAATAAAAATAATGAGGTGTGTGATACTCCAAATAGAAGTACATTATGGTCAATTCAAACTCCGCAAGTTTTTGATTACTCACTTATTATAAAGGCTCACGAAAAAGCTAAACATGATAAATATTATGGAACAGACGATTCAATGTTAATGGAGCATTTAGGACATAATGTTAAAGTGGTAGAGGGTTCTTATAATAATATAAAGATAACTACCCCGGAAGATTTAAAAATAGCGGAAGAAATTTTAAGAGAAAATTAATATGAAAAGGAGAAAATTTAAATGAGAATTGGTTTAGGATATGACGTACACAAACTTGTTGAAGGAAGACCTTTGATCATAGGAGGAGTAAATGTTCCACATGAAAAGGGACTTCTTGGACATTCTGATGCAGATGTATTGATTCACGCTATAATGGATGGTATGCTAGGGGCACTGGCTTTGGGTGATATAGGTAAGCACTTCCCAGATACAGAAGAAAAATATAAGGGTGCAGATAGTATGAAACTTTTAAAATGTGTTAATGACTTAATAAATGAAAAAGGATATGAAATAAATAACATAGACAGTATAATAGTAGCTCAAAGTCCTAAGATGGCTCCACATATAGAACAAATGAGAAGAAATATTGCAATAGTACTAAATACAGATATAGAAAATATAAGTGTGAAGGCAACTACGGAAGAAGGCCTTGGTTTTACCGGTGAAAAACAAGGGATTTCATCTCAAAGTATTTGTTTACTGAATAAAAAGTAAGAAGGGTAAACAAAATAGAAAAAAATTAGCACAAAAACTTTTCATAAATAGTATATTAGTATTACTTACTGGATATAATAATTTCCATATAGAAAAATATAAGAAACATAAAATTATTTTGAAATATACACTAAAAATTATAATGATATTATTTAAAAGTTGAAGTTGACAATAAAAATGAAATGCTATATCATTAAATTATTATATTTTGAAACAACTTAAGTAAGACTAAAAACAACAATAAAGAAATAGTAAAAAATGAAATCTTTACAGAGAGGGAACATTGGTGAGAGTTCCTAAGAGGAAGTTTTTGAACCAGTCTTTTAGTATAAAAACGGTAAAAAGTTTTTACGGGTCAGGACCGTTACATCCTTTGAGAGAATCATAAACTGTTATGATTAATTAGAGTGGTACCGCGGAAAGTCAGCCTTTCGTCTCTATTTTTAGAGATGAAGGGCTTTTTTATATTTTTAAAGAAATTATAATTTCTAATTGCTCAAAATGCGCAGAGCAAACTTTATATTAAAAAATAAATTTTAGGAGGTAATTTAATATGAGAATGTCAAGAATGTTTATACCAACATTAAAAGAAGTTCCAGCTGATGCAGAGATAACAAGTCATCAGTTAATGCTAAGATCAGGAATGATTAAAAAAATGTCTTCAGGACTTTATAATCATTTACCATTAGGGCTAAGAGTATTTAGAAAAATAAGCGACATAATAAGAGAAGAAATGAATGCAAAAGATGCTAATGAGATATTCTGTACAGGTATAATACCTGCTGAATTATGGCAAGAATCTGGTAGATGGGAAGCTATGGGACCAGAAATGTTCAGATTACAGGATAGAACTGGGAAAGATTACTGTCTTGGACCAACACATGAAGAAGTATTTACGGACACAATAAGACAAGAAGTAAAATCTTACAAAGACCTTCCAGTAAATTTATATCAAATACAAGCAAAATACAGAGATGAAAGAAGACCAAGATTTGGTGTTATGAGAACTAAAACATTCTTAATGAAGGATGCTTATAGTTTTGATATGGATGAAGCAGGACTAGACAAGTCATATCAAGACATGTTTGATGCATATACAAAAATATTTGCTAGATGTGGTCTTGATAATTCACCAGTTCAAGCGGATTCAGGAGCTATAGGTGGAGCTTTCTCAGCAGAATTCATGGTTAAATCAGAAGTTGGAGAAGATGAAATAGTATTCTGTAAAGAATGTGATTATGCAGCTAATATAGAAAAGGCTGAATCAGTAAATCATGAACCATGTAAAGAAGAAATGTTAGCGTTAGAAGAAATTCATACTCCAGAAGTAAAAACAATAGAAGAATTACAAAACTTTATGAATACAGATGCAAGCAAATGTGCTAAAACTTTAATATTTGATGCAGACGGTAAATCTGTAGCAGTAGTTGTTAGAGGAGACAGAGATGTTAACGATACTAAGGTTGCTAATGCTATAGGTGGAGTTATAGAAATGGATATGGCAAGTGCAGAAATGGTTAAAGCAGTTACTGGTGCTGAAACAGGATTCGCTGGACCAATAGGAATAAAAGCTGATTATTTATTCATAGACCAAGAGGTTGTAGACCAATCTAACTTAATAGTTGGTGCTAACAAAACTGAATATCATATAAAAAATGCTAACTACGGAAGAGATTTCGAAGGTGTAGTAGGAGATTTCAGATCTGTACAACATGGAGATAAATGTACTAAGTGTGGTGGAGAATTAGAGATAATGAGAGGTGTTGAAGTTGGTCACATCTTCAAATTAGGAACTAAGTACTCTGAAGCAATGAACTGTACCTTTGTAGACAAAGAAGGAAAATCACATCCAATACAAATGGGATGTTATGGAATAGGTGTTGAAAGAACAGCAGCAGCTATAATAGAGCAACACTACGATGAAAATGGTATAAAATGGCCTTTATCAGTAGCACCATATCATGTTATAGTTGTACCAGTAAATATGAAAAAAGAAGAGCAAGTAGAAAATGCAGAAAAAATCTACAAGCAATTAGAATCTATGGGTGTTGAAACTATATTAGATGATAGAGATGAAAGACCAGGGTTCAAATTCAAAGATGCAGAATTAATAGGTATACCAATGAGAATTACAGTTGGTAAAGATATAGTAGATGGAAAAGTTGAATTTGTATTAAGAGAAACTGGTGAAAAAGAATTAATAGCTTTAGAAGATATAGAAGCTAGAATTAGAGAAGAATTCAAAAAAAATAACGTAAGATTATAATAGGTTAGTTTTAGGAGGCAAAAGATGAGTAATGTTAGAGTAAGATTTGCTCCAAGTCCCACAGGATTTGTTCATATAGGTAGTTTAAGAACAGCTCTTTATAACTATTTATTCGCTAAAAAAATGGGTGGTGAATACATATTAAGAGTGGAAGATACTGATAGAACAAGACTTGTTGATGGTGCAATAGAAAATATGCTAAATGCTATGAAATGGGCTGGCGTAAATCACACAGAAGGAGTTATGTTAGATGACAATGGAAATGTGGTGCAAAAAGGTGATTGTGGACCATATATCCAATCTGAAAGATTAGATATATATCAAAAGTATATTCAAGAACTTTTAGATAACGGTAAAGCTTACTACTGTTTCTGTACAAAAGAAAGATTAGATGAAGTAAGAGAAAAACAAAGAGAAGCAGGAGAAACTGCTAAATATGATGGTCACTGTAGAGACCTTTCTAAAGAAGAAGTTGAAGCCAAAATAGCAGCTGGAGAGCCTTATGTTATAAGACTTAGATTACCAGAAAATCATGTTATAAAATTCATGGATGGTGTTAGAGGAGAAACTGAGTTTAATACTAATGATTTAGATGATCAAGTTTTAATAAAAACTGATGGATTCCCAACTTACCACTTTGCTGTTGTAGTTGATGATTACTTAATGGGTATTACTCATGTAATAAGAGGAGAAGAATGGGTTTCTTCTACTCCTAAACATGTATACTTATATGAAGCATTCGGATGGGAAGCTCCAACATTTGTACATTTACCAAACATACTTAATAAAGAAAAGAAAAAATTAAGTAAAAGACAAGGTGACGTTGCAGTAGAAGACTTCAAACAAAAAGGATACTTACCAGAAGGATTAGTTAACTATGTTGCACTAGTTGGTTGGTCTCCAGAAGAAAACCAAGAAATATTCTCTATGGAAGAACTTGAACAAGCTTTCTCTATAGAGAGAGTTTCTAAGAGCGGTGGAGTGTTTGATACAGAAAAATTAAACTGGGTTAACCAACACTATATGAAAGATGGAGATGACGAAGTTTTAACTAACTTAGCTATACCATTCTTAGTGGAATCTGGTTTCGTAACAGAAGAAGAAGCTAAAGAAAAATATGATTTCTTAAAAGGAATGGTTTCGGTTCTTAAAGAAAAATTGCAATATGTAAAAGAAATAACTGATCATGCTTCGATATTCTTTGGAGATAAGGTTGAATTAGAAACTGAAGAATGTAGAGACTTCTTAAAATTAGAGCATATACCTACTTTAGTAGATGCCTTAATAGAAAAATTATCTAACATGGAAGTTTTAAATGAATCAACTGCAAAAGCTATGCTTAAAGAAATACAAAAAGAGCATGGAATAAAAGGTAAAAACTTATTTATGGGATCAAGAATAAGTTTAACAGGACAAATGCATGGTCCAGATCTTAATAAAATAATGGAAGTTATAGGAAAAAATACTTGCTTAAATAGATTAGCTTATGTAAAAAACAACATATTATAAATAAATAAGAATTGCTATCAAAAAGGTAGCAATTCTTTTGCTTTAATTTAACAAAAGTTAAAGAATAGGTTTTTTATAAAGAGTTAATTATGTATAATAATATAGTAGAGCAAAATTATTAGAAAATATTTGTATTTTCTTTGGATTATGTGAGCAAAATTAAAGTTAGAAACAAAATATATAAGGGTATAATAATATCATTACTCTTAAAAAGAAATAAATTTATTTATAGAATAATATTTTAAATACATAATAAAAAGGAAACTAAATAGAAAGGAGAGATGGGAAAATGAAACTATTTAATACCATGACAAGAGCAAAAGAAGAGTTTAAACCATTAGAAGAAGGAAAGGTTAAAATGTATGTTTGTGGTCCTACAGTATATAACTACATTCATGTAGGCAATGCTAGACCATTTATAATCTTTGATACATTAAGAAGATATTTAGAATATAGAGGATATGACGTAACTTATGTTCAAAACTTTACAGATGTAGATGATAAAATAATAAAAAGAGGTCATGAAGAGAATATAAAACCAGAAGAAGTTGCTAAAAAATATATAGAGGAATACTTTGTAGATGCAGATGGACTTGGAGTAAAAAGAGCAACTGTACACCCACAAGTCACAGAAAATATAGAGGAAATAATTGAGTTTGTTAAAGAGTTAGAAGAAAAAGGATATGCATATGCAGTAAATGGAGATGTATATTTTGATACTCAAAAATTCAATGGCTATGGAAAACTTTCTGGTATAAAACAAGAAGAATTAGAAGCTGGTTCAAGAATAGAAGTAAATGACCAAAAAAGACATCCAATGGACTTCGTTTTATGGAAAGCAAAAAAGGAAGGTGAACCAGGATGGGTGAGTCCATGGGGGGAAGGTAGACCAGGATGGCATATAGAGTGTTCTGTTATGTCTCGTAGATATTTAGGAGATACTATAGATATACACGCTGGAGGGCAAGACTTGAAATTCCCTCATCATGAAAATGAAATCGCCCAAAGTGAAGCTAGAAGTGGAAAAACATTCTCAAACTACTGGATGCACAATGAATACATCAACATTAATAATGAAAAGATGAGCAAATCAAAAGGGAATTTCTTTACAGTAAGAGATATATCAAAGTTATATGACTTAGAGATAGTTAGATTTTTCATGCTATCAACTCATTATAGAAATCCAATCAACTTTAGTGATGAAATCTTAAATCAATCTAAAGCTGGACTTGAAAGATTATACAATGCTAAGGAAAGATTAGAATTCATAATAAGTAAATTAAGTGATGATGCTGAAAATGCTGAAGAATTAAAACTAGAAGAAGAATTAAATTCATTTAGACAAAGATTTATAGAGGCTATGGATGATGACTTAAATACAGCTGATGCTGTAAGTATAATATTTGAATTAGCTAAGTTTATGAACTCTAATGTTAATGAAAATTCAACTAAAGAGTTTGCTAATAAAGTTTTAGCTGAATTTAATGAATTAACTGAAGTACTAAATGTTGTGAACAAAAAACAAGAAGATATATTAGATGAAGAAATAGAAAAATTAATAGAAGCGAGAACAAATGCTAAGAAAAATAAAGATTTTAAACTAGCTGACCAAATCAGAGATGAACTATTAGAAAAAGGTATTGTACTTGAAGACACAAGACAAGGAGTTAAATGGAGAAGAGCATAAAATGGATAAAACACAATTAGTGACAATGTCACCGTTGGTATTAGCTTATTTAGGAGACACAGTATATGAATCTTATATAAGAGAATATTTAATAAGAGACAATTGTAATAAAAAAGTTAATGATTTACACAAAACTGCAATTAAATATTCAAATGCAAAGGCTCAAGCATCCATAATACATGGTATGGCTGAAGAGCTTACGGAAGAAGAAAATAGAATATACAAAAGAGGAAGAAATCAAAAGTCTCATACATCTCCTAAAAATGCAGACATTATAGATTATAAATGTGCAACTGGATTTGAAGCTCTAGTGGGATACCTATATTTAAAAGAAGATAAAGAAAGACTTGAATATATAGTATATAAAGGGATTTCTATAATAGAAAGTAATATGTAATAAAAAAAGTATTGCCATTTGTGCAATACTTTTTTATTTAGTTGGTAAACCTATTGAAATAAAGAGAATTATATATCATTTTTTAAAATATTCCGTAAACTATATGGTAATATAGTATAATATATTTATAACAATAGAACTAGGAGGTAAATGGATGAAAGTAAAACTATTAGCACATACTCCACAGCCTGAAAAAGTTATAGCTATGGCAGCTAAGCTTTGTTATTCTCCAGTAGGAGTAGATGAAATAGAAGAAAATTTAAGTGATGAAAGCATAGAAAAGTTTTTAAATGTGTTGATTAATATGGGACATGAATCTCCGTTAGAGCATGTATCATTTACATTTGGGATAGAAGGAATATCTAGAAGTTGTTCTCACCAAATAGTAAGACATAGAATAGCTAGTTTTTCTCAGCAAAGTCAGAGGTATGTTAAGCTAGATCAGTTTGAGTACATTATTCCTCCACAAATTGAAAAAATAGAAGAAGCTAAAAAAATATTTATTCAGTCTATGAAAAAAGATCAAGAAGATTATGATAAATTAGTTGATATACTATTTGAAAAAAAATATAAGAAATTAATAGAAGAAGGTAAAAGTGAAAAAGAAGCTAAATCTCAAGGTGAAAAAATAGCTATCGAGGATGCTAGATATGTATTTCCTAATGCTTGTGAAACTAAAATGGTATTTACAATAAATACAAGAAGTTTATATAATTTCTTTGAACATAGATGCTGTGAAAGAGCACAGTGGGAAATAAGAGAGTTAGCAACGCAGATGCTAAAAGAAGTAAAAACAGTTGCACCAATACTATTTAAAAACTGTGGACCGAAGTGTGTAAAAGGACCATGTCCAGAAGGAAAAATGAGTTGTGGTGAAATAGTCAGCATAAGGGAAAAATTCAAAAATTTATAGGCGGTGAACGAAATTGACAAATATAGAGGGAAGAAATCCCGTAATTGAAGTTTTAAAAAGTGATAGACAGATAGATAAAATAATGATTGCAAATGGAGCAAAAGAAGGTTCTATAAAAAAGATAATAGGAATGGCTAAGGATAAAAATGTAGTTGTACAATATGTTAATAAAAATAAATTAGATGAAATAAGTACAAGTCATGCACATCAAGGTGTAATAGCTGTTGTAAGTGAGTATGAATATTATGAGTTAGAAGAATTAATAGAAAAAGCAAAAAGTACAAAAGAAGATATGTTCTTTATAATATTAGATGAAATTACTGATCCACATAATTTAGGAACTATAATTAGAACAGCAGATGCTGTTGGAGCTCATGGAGTTATAATACCAAAGAGAAGATCTGTACATATTACTCCTGTTGTTGCTAAAGCATCAGCTGGAGCTGTGGAATATGTACCTGTTTGTAAAGTAACCAATATAGTCAACACAATAAAAAGATTAAAAGAAGAAGGTCTTTGGATAGCTGCAGCAGATATGGATGGAGAAGTTTTCTATGAACAAAATTTAACAGGTCCTATTGGACTAGTTATAGGAAGTGAAGGATTCGGTATATCCAGGTTAGTAAAACAAAATTGTGACTTTACTGTAAAAATGCCGATGACAGGTAATGTAACATCTCTGAATGCTTCTGTAGCAGGAGGAATACTTCTTTATGAAATATTTAGACAGAGAAATAAAGGCTAAAAATTAAAAAATGAGGAGACACAATAGAAACGCTTATTTAATAATAGATGGTTACAATATTATAAACGCATGGGATAATTTAAAAGAAATATCTAAAGATGATTTGGAAGATGCTAGAGAAAAGCTGATTCATTACATTATTGAATATGCACAGTATACTGGGAAAAAAGCGATAATAGTATTTGATGCTTATAATGTGAAAAGTTCTAAAGAAAAAATAGAAGAAAGAAAATATATAACTATAGTTTATACAAAAGAACATCAAACAGCAGACAGTTTCATAGAAAAATACATAAGTTCATTATCAAAGTATGACGATATAGAAGTTGCCACTAGCGACTATGCAGAACAACAAATTGTTTTAGGTAAAGGGGCTTCTAGAATATCAGCGAGAGAGTTAAAACTCTATGTAGACAGTGCAATAGTAAAAATTAAAGAAGAACAAGGAAAACGCCAGCAAAAAATACAGCGAAATTTTTTGGAAGAACGGTTAGATAAAGATATATTGTCGAAACTTGAGAACATTCGTAGAAAGCATTGAAAACACTAAGTTTCATAAGCTATAATGTACTTATGAAACTTTTAATTGGGGGAGATTTTAATGTTAGTAGCTAATGATAATGATTACAGAGTCTTAGATAATAACCAGCAGGATGAGTATAATATTGTATTAAAAGCAAGCAATGGGGATAAAATAGCATTAGAATACATTATTACAAAATATAAGAACTTTGTTAAAGCAAAGGCAAAATCCTACTTTTTGGTAGGTGCTGATAAGGAAGATATAATTCAAGAGGGAATGATAGGCCTGTATAAAGCGGTAAGAGATTTTGATGGAAGTAAAACAAATTCATTTAAGTGTTTCGCTGAAATTTGTATTACTAGGCAGATAATAACTGCAATTAAAACAGCAACAAGACAAAAACATATACCTCTTAACTCGTATGTATCTTTGAATAAACCTATTTATGATGAAGAGTCAGATAGAACTCTTTTGGATATTATAGCAACTAGTATAGTTACTGATCCAGAAGAACTAATAATAAGCAAAGAAGAACTAAGAAACATAGAAAATAAAATGAATGAACTTCTTAGTGATTTAGAACTTGAAGTACTGGAATTATACTTAAATGGGAAGTCTTATCAATATATTGCGGACAAGCTTGATAGAGATGTAAAATCAATAGATAATGCTCTTCAAAGAGTGAAGAGAAAATTGGAAAAACATCTTGAAAACAGGAATGATTAATAGTAAAATACTTATCATAGGCTTATAGTAAGCATTTTAAATTATATTAAATACAACAGGAGGTATTTTAAAATGGCTAAGGCTAAATTTGAAAGAAATAAACCACACGTTAATATAGGAACAATAGGTCACGTTGACCACGGTAAAACTACATTAACAGCTGCAATAACAAAAACATTATTTGACAGATATCAACTAGGAGAAGCTGTAGATTTCGCTAATATAGATAAAGCTCCAGAAGAAAGAGAAAGAGGAATCACAATATCAACAGCTCACGTTGAATATGAAACTCCAAACAGACACTATGCTCACGTTGACTGCCCAGGACATGCTGACTACGTTAAAAACATGATAACAGGAGCAGCTCAAATGGATGGTGCTATATTAGTTTGTTCAGCAACTGATGGACCAATGCCACAAACAAGAGAGCATATACTATTATCAAGACAAGTTGGTGTACCATACATAGTAGTATTCTTAAATAAATGTGACATGGTAGACGACGAAGAATTATTAGAATTAGTTGAAATGGAAGTAAGAGAATTATTAAACGAATATGAATTCCCAGGAGATGACACTCCAATAATAAGAGGATCTGCATTAAAAGCATTAGAAGATTCTTCATCAGAGTGGGGAGACAAAATAGTTGAATTATTCGAACAAATAGATGAATATATACCAGCTCCAGAGAGAGATGTAGATAAGCCATTCTTAATGCCAGTAGAAGACGTATTCTCTATAACAGGAAGAGGAACAGTTGCTACAGGTAGAGTAGAAAGAGGAGTATTAAAAGTACAAGACGAGGTTGAATTAGTTGGATTAACTGAAGAGCCAAGAAAAGTTGTTGTAACTGGTGTAGAAATGTTCAGAAAATTATTAGATAGCGCACAAGCTGGAGATAATATAGGAGCATTATTAAGAGGTGTTCAAAGAGATGATATCGAAAGAGGACAAGTATTAGCTAAGCCAGGTTCAGTTAACGCTCATACAAAGTTCACTGCAGAGATATACGTTCTTAAAAAAGAAGAAGGTGGAAGACATACTCCATTCTTCGATGGATACAGACCACAATTCTACTTCAGAACAACAGACGTAACAGGAGCTTGTAAATTACCAGAAGGAACAGAAATGGTAATGCCTGGAGATAACGTAACTATAGAAGTTGATTTAATAAACTCTATATGTGTTGAAGAAGGATTAAGATTCGCCATCAGAGAAGGTGGAAGAACAGTAGCTTCAGGAGTTGTAGCAACAATAATAGAATAATCTATAAATAGGTTATTTATATATAGAAATAAAGAGGGGTTAAGGCCTCTCTTTTTTTAGCAGTAAACTTACAAAAACATTGACATCAATATAAATTTGTGATAACTTATACAAAGTAATGATTTAAGGAAGGTGATAATATCTAGCGTTGATTTTAAAAATAAATGCTTAAGATATTATTTAACAATATATATTATTGTATTTACAAATTTGGAGGTGTAGCAGATGAGAGTAAAAGTAACTTTAGCTTGTTCAGAATGTAAGCAAAGAAACTACAACACTACAAAAAACAAAAAGAACAATCCAGACAGAATTGAGTTAAACAAATACTGTAAATTCTGTAAGAAACATACTACTCATAAAGAAACAAAATAGTCTTATTTTAAGGATGTGAGTGTGGATGGCAACTCAAGAGAGCCAAAAGGTTAAGAAAAAGTCTGGTTTAGTGGGATATTTAAAAGGTACTAAGCAAGAACTTTCAAGAGTTACATGGTCAACCAAAACCGAATTGCTAAAAAACACAGGTATAGTTTTAGCTACAATTATTTCGTTTACTATATTAGTATGGGGATTAGACACTGTATTATCTGGTGCACTAGGATTAATACTAAAATAGATTAAAAGGAGAAAACAAATGTCAGAGTTACAAGAAGCAAGATGGTATGTAGTTCATACTTATTCAGGACATGAAAACAAAGTTAAAGCTACCATAGAAAAAGCCGTAAAAACAAGAGGCATGGAACAATTCATAACAGATGTGGTTGTACCAACTGAAGATGTAGTGGAAACTACAAAAACAGGAAAAGAAAAAGTTAGACAAAGAAAAATATATCCAAGTTACGTTTTAATCAAAATGATAATAACTGATGAATCTTGGTATATAGTAAGAAATACTAAAGGCGTTACGGGATTTGTAGGGCCTGGATCTAAACCGGTACCACTAAGTGAAGCCGAAGTTGAAGCAATGGGAATTGATTTAACGGTATTTAAAGTAAACGGTCCAGAAGATTTAGAAGTTGGTGAAGTTGTAAAAATTACAACTGGCCCATTTGTAGGTCAAACAGGAACTGTTAAACATGTTGACACAAATAATGACACAGCAAGAATATGTATAGACGCATTTGGTGGGAAAGAAACACCACTTGAGATGAGTCTTAAAAACATAGAAAGAATATAATAACGCAATAGGAAATCTGAGGAGGTGCGATCGTAATGGCTAAAAAAGTTATAGGTCAAATAAAATTACAAATACCTGCAGGAAAGGCTACTCCAGCTCCACCAGTTGGTCCAGCATTAGGACAACATGGGGTTAACATAATGGGATTCACTAAAGAATTCAATGCAAAAACTGCAGATCAAGCTGGAATGATAATACCAGTTGTTATAACTGTATATCAAGATAGATCTTTCAGCTTCATAACTAAAACTCCACCAGCTGCAGTATTATTAAAGAAAGCTGCTGGTTTAGACACTGCGTCTGGAGAACCAAATAAAAAGAAAGTTGCAACTTTAACTTCAGCTCAAGTTAGAGAAATAGCTGAATTAAAAATGCCAGACTTAAATGCTGCTTCAGTAGAAGCTGCTATGAGAATGATAGCTGGTACTGCAAGAAGTATGGGTATCATAGTAGAAGACTAATTTTTGATTAGACACTTCGTATAGAAGTGGGAGGTTGCAAAACCGTAAATAAACCACAGGAGGAAAATAAAATGGCTAATAAAAGTAAAAAATATGCTCAAGCATTAGCAAAAATAGATAGAACAAAATTATATGATTCAAAAGAAGCTTTAGATTTAGTTGCTGAAATAGCTGCAGCTAAGTTTGATGAGACTGTAGAAGCTCATATAAAATTAGGTGTTGACGGACGTCATGCTGACCAACAAGTTAGAGGTGCTATAGTATTACCTCACGGAACTGGTAAAACTAAAAAAGTTTTAGTTTTCGCTAAAGGAGAAAAAGCTGCAGAAGCTCAAGCTGCAGGTGCTGATTTCGTAGGTGCTGAAGATTTAGTACAAAAAATACAAAAAGAAAACTGGTTTGACTTTGATGTAGTTGTTGCTACTCCAGATATGATGGGTGTAGTTGGTAGATTAGGTAGAGTATTAGGACCAAAAGGTTTAATGCCAAACCCAAAATCAGGAACAGTTACATTTGATGTTACTAAAGCTATAGAAGAAATAAAAGCTGGTAAAGTTGAATACAGATTAGACAAAAACAATATAGTTCACGTTCCAGTAGGGAAAGTATCTTTCGGTGGAGAAAAACTAGCTGAAAACTTTGCAACATTAATGTCTGCTATAGTAAAAGCTAAGCCATCTTCAGCAAAAGGAACTTACTTAAGAAGTATAACAGTTGCTTCTACAATGGGACCTGGGGTAAAAATAAACGCAGCTAAGATAACTGACTAATTATTGATTAATTATTCCAGTTGACACAAGTTAACAAAAATGTTAATATAACATTTGTTGATATAAAATTGAATAAATTTGCCGTAGACAGTAGGTGCTTTAGCTTAAATACCCTACCGAGGTTTTAGATAAATGATAATACTAAAGCTTTTATGTGGTCTATGCAATAGATAATATAAAAGCTTTTTATATGATGAATCGCGGCGAATTATAACCTACATGGTGAAGGAGGTGCACATCTAGATGAGAGAAGCTTTACAAATAAAATCACAAGTTGTTGCAGAGATAGTTGAAAAATTACAAAAATCATCTTCTACTATAGTTGTTGATTACAAAGGACTTACAGTTGAAGAAGTTACAGAACTTAGAAAGAAAATGAGAGAAGCTGGTGTTGAATACAAAGTATACAAAAATACTTTAGTAAGAAGAGCAGCTCAAGAAGTTGGAATATCTGAGTTCAATGATGAATTATTAGTAGGAACTAATGCTATAGCATTCGGTTACGAAGATCCAATAGCTCCAGCTAGAGTTATAAAAGAATTTATGGATTCTCATCCAAAAATGAAATTAAAAATGGGTGTTGTTGAAGGTGCATTCTATAACGAAGCTCAAATCGTTGAATTTGCTAACATACCACCAAGAGAAGTTCTTCTTGCTAAGTTACTTGGTAGCTTAAAAGCTCCAATGTCTAACTTTGCTTACTTATTAGACGCGTTAATAAAAGAAAAAGAAGGACAAGAAGCTTAATTGTCAGTTAATTAAAAATTAACAATTATAAAAGATAATAATAAAAAATTAGAAAATAATTTCGGAGGTGCGAAAAATGACAATAGAACAAATATTAGAAGCTATAGAGCAAATGAAAGTTACAGAATTAAATGAATTAGTAAAAGCTGCAGAAGAAAAATTCGGTGTATCTGCTTCTGCTCCAGTAATGGTTGCTGGTGCTGCTGGTGGAGCTGCTGCTGAAGAAAAAACTGAATTTGATGTAGTATTAGCTAGCGCTGGTGCATCAAAAGTTAAAGTTATAAAAGCTGTTAGAGAAATAACTGGTTTAGGATTAAAAGAAGCTAAAGAATTAGTTGATAACGCTCCTAAAACATTAAAAGAAGGAGTTTCTAAAGAAGAAGCTGAAGAAATGAAAGCTAAATTAGAAGAAACTGGAGCTTCTGTAGAAGTTAAATAATTATAATATAGTTATTAAAAGCTAATATAAAAATATAAAAGGCATCTTAGTTAGATGCCTTTTTTTAAGCTAAAAATGAAATGATAAACTAGAGAATAGAAAGTAGATGTAAACTTACTTCTGTTTTCTATTCTCTAGTTTGGAAATTTTTTAAAAAACTAGAATTATTGTTTGATTTTTTGAGCATAATAAATAATGCATATTTTGTGATAAAATTTTAATACATAAAATTAAAAAGATTGGGCAATAAGAATATTGAAATTTAGTCAGATTTGTGGTATAATTCCTAGATGCGTTAGAATCACAATGGTTTTATTTTTAATTATTGAGAGGTGAAAAGTGAATGCCATACCCTGTCACGATAGGTAAGAGAACTAGAATGAGCTTTTCTAAAATAAAAGAAATAGCTGATTTACCAAATCTTATAGAAATACAAGTTGATTCCTATAAGTGGTTTTTAGAAGAAGGTTTAAAAGAAGTATTTGAGGACATTTCTCCAATAGAAGACTACACAGGAAATTTAATATTAGAATTCGTAGATTACTCTTTAGACGAAAAACCAAAATACGATATAGAAGAGTGTAAAGAAAGAGATGCTACATATCATGCACCTCTAAATGTAAAAGTAAGACTTATAAATAAAGAGACTGGAGAAATTAAGGAACAAAAGGTCTTCATGGGAGATTTCCCTCTTATGACAGATAGAGGAACTTTTGTTATTAATGGAGCGGAAAGAGTTATAGTAAGTCAGCTGGTTAGATCTCCTGGTGTATACTATGCACTTGATAGAGATATGAAAACTGGTAAAAAAATGATATCTTCAACTGTTATACCAAATAGAGGAGCATGGTTAGAATATGAAACTGATACTAATGATGTTATCTATGTAAGAGTTGATAGAACAAGAAAACAACCTGTAACAGTTCTTTTAAGAGCATTAGGTATAGGAACAGATGAAGAAATAAAAGAGCTATTAGGTGAAGATGAAAGATTGCTAGCTACATTAGACAAAGACAATACTAATTCAGTAGAGTCAGGCTTAGTTGAAATTTATAAGAAATTAAGACCAGGTGAACCACCTACTGTAGAGAGTGCATCATCATTAATTAATGCTTTATTCTTTGATGCAAAAAGATATGACTTAGCAAAAGTAGGAAGATATAAGTTCAATAAGAAATTAGCATTAGCTTATAGAATAATGAACAGAATATCTTGCGAAGACATAATAAATCCTGAAACAGGAGAAGTTTTCGTAAAAGATGGAGAAAAAATATCTTACGAAAAAGCTTGCGAGATACAAAATTCGGGTATAAACGTTGTTCGCGTTTTAGCTGAAGAAGACAAAAAAGTTAAAGTAATAGGAAATAATTTTGTAGACATCAAGTCTCATATTAAATTTGATATAGATGATTTAAAAATCAAAGAAAAAGTACATTATCCAACATTAAAAGAAATTTTAGCTGAATGTACTACTGAAGAAGAAATAAAAGAAGCTTTAAGAATAAGAATGAGGGAATTAATACCAAAACATATCTTATTAGACGATATTATAGCATCTATAAACTATCAATTTAATCTATTTTGTGATGTTGGAACTATAGATGATATAGACCACTTAGGAAATAGAAGAATAAGATCTGTTGGTGAATTATTACAAAATCAAGTAAGAATTGGTCTTTCAAGAATGGAAAGAGTTATAAGAGAAAGAATGACTGTACAAGACATGGAATCTATAACTCCACAAGCATTAGTAAATATAAGACCTGTTTCAGCTGCGATTAAAGAATTCTTTGGTAGCTCTCAGTTATCTCAGTTCATGGATCAAACAAATCCATTGTCAGAATTAACTCATAAGAGAAGATTATCAGCATTAGGACCAGGTGGACTTTCAAGAGAAAGAGCTGGATTCGAAGTGCGTGACGTTCATCATTCTCATTACGGTAGAATGTGTCCTATAGAGACTCCAGAAGGACCAAATATCGGTCTTATAAACTCTCTAGGAACTTATGCTAAAATAAATGAATATGGATTTATAGAATCTCCTTACAGAAAATATGATAAAGAAACTGGAAGAATAACAGATGAAATTCAATATTTAACTGCTGATGAAGAAGATATATTTGTAAGAGCCCAAGCGAATGAACCATTAAATGAAAATGGTGAGTTTGTAAACAATAGAGTAGTTTGTAGAACAGTTAATGGTACTGTTGAATTACTTCCTGCTAATAGAGTAGATTTTATGGATATATCTCCAAAACAAGTTGTTTCTATAGCTACGGCTATGATACCATTCCTTGAAAATGATGATGCCAACCGTGCCCTAATGGGATCAAACATGCAACGTCAAGCCGTGCCTCTTGTAAGAAGAGAAGCACCGATCATAGGAACTGGCTGTGAATATAGAGCAGCAAAAGACTCAGGAGCAGTTGTGGTAGCTAAACATTCTGGTATAGCAGAAAGAGTTACTGCAGATGAAATAATAATAAAAAGAGAAGATGGAAATAAAGACAAATATAAACTGCTTAAATTCAAAAGATCTAACTCTGGTACATGTGTTAACCAAACTCCTATCATAAGCAAAAATGATATGATAGAAGCTGGTGATGTTATAGCAGATGGTCCAGCAACAGACTTAGGAGAAGTAGCTTTAGGAAGAAACTGCCTGATAGCCTTCATGACTTGGGAAGGATACAACTATGAGGATGCTGTTTTAATAAATGAAAGACTTGTTAAAGAAGATAGATTATCAACAATTCATATAGAAGAGTATGAATGTGAAGCAAGAGATACTAAACTAGGACCAGAAGAAATTACTAGAGATATACCAAACGTATCTGAGAATGCCATTAAGAACTTAGATGAAAGAGGTATAATTAGAATAGGTGCTGAAGTAGATTCAGGAGATATATTAGTTGGTAAAGTAACTCCAAAAGGAGAAACTGAACTTACTGCAGAAGAAAGATTACTTCGTGCAATATTCGGAGAAAAAGCAAGAGAAGTTAGAGATACATCTCTTAAAGTTCCTCATGGAGAATCTGGTATAATAGTTGATATAAAAGTATTCACAAGAGAAAATGGCGATGACTTATCACCAGGTGTAAACGAAAGTGTAAGATGTTACATCGCTAAGAAAAGAAAAATAAAAGTCGGAGATAAAATGGCTGGACGTCATGGTAATAAAGGGGTTATCTCAAGAGTATTACCAGAAGAAGATATGCCGTTTATGGAAGACGGAACACCTATGGATATAGTTCTTAATCCTCAGGGTATACCATCTCGTATGAATATTGGTCAGGTTCTTGAAATGCACTTAGGGCTTGCAGCTAAGAAATTAGGATGGCATGTTGCTACATCAGTATTCGATGGAGCGAATGAGTATGATATTCAAGATGCTCTTGAAGAGGCAGGATATTCAAGAGATGGAAAATTAACTTTATTTGATGGTAGAACAGGCGAAACATTTGACAACAGAATAACAGTTGGATACATGTACTACTTAAAACTTCACCATTTAGTAGATGATAAGTTACATGCAAGAAGTACAGGACCATACTCACTAGTTACTCAACAACCGCTTGGTGGTAAAGCACAATTTGGTGGACAAAGATTCGGTGAGATGGAGGTTTGGGCGTTAGAAGCATATGGTGCGTCTCACATCCTACAAGAGATACTTACTGTTAAGTCAGATGATGTTGTTGGCCGTGTTAGAACTTACGAAGCTATCGTTAAAGGTGAAAACATACCTGAACCAGGTATACCAGAATCATTTAAAGTATTAATAAAAGAACTTCAATCTTTATGTTTAGATGTAAAAATATTATCAGAAGAAGATGAAGAATTAGAAGTTAAAGAAAATGTTGACTTCGATGAACCAGAAGGTGATTTTGAAGGTTCAGTAGTTAGCGATGATACTGATGTTCAGGAAAATCACATGATAGAAGAAATAGAAGTTGAAGAAGATGAAGAATTATTAGATGATATGAGTTACGATGATTTTGACTACAGTAATGATGGGAACGATGATTATGAAATGTAGTTTTATAAAATAAATATCAAATAGAAGGGAGAGAACTCCTTGTTTGAATTAAACAATTTCGAGTCGATTAAAATAGGATTAGCTTCTCCAGAAAGAATAAGAGAATGGTCTTATGGTGAAGTAAAGAAACCAGAAACGATAAACTACCGTACTTTAAAGCCAGAGAAAGACGGTTTATTCTGTGAAAGAATATTTGGACCACAAAAAGACTGGGAATGTCATTGTGGGAAATACAGAAGAGTTAGATATAAAGGTGTAATATGTGATAGATGTGGTGTTGAAGTCACTAAATCTAAAGTAAGAAGATCTAGAATGGGACATATAGAGCTTGCAGCTCCTATGTCTCACATCTGGTATTTCAAAGGAATACCAAGTAGAATGGGTCTTTTACTTGACATGTCACCTAGATCACTAGAAAAAATATTATATTTTGCTTCTTATGTTGTTATTGATCCAGGAGAAACAGGATTAAATGAAAAAGAGTTAATAAACGAAGATAAGTTTAGAACTGTTTACAGAGAACACGGAAACACTTTTGAAGTTGGAATGGGTGCAGAAGCTGTTAAGAAACTTTTACAAAAAATAGATTTAGAAAAAGAGTCTAAAATGTTAAGAGATGACTTAAAAGACAGTACTGGACAAAAAAGAGTAAGAACAATAAGAAGATTAGAAGTTGTTGAAGCATTCAGAAAATCTGGAAATAAACCAGAATGGATGATATTAGATGCTATACCAGTAATTCCACCAGATTTAAGACCTATGGTTCAATTAGATGGAGGTAGATTTGCAACTTCTGACTTAAATGACTTATATAGAAGAGTTATAAACAGAAATAACAGACTTAAAAGATTATTAGAACTTGGAGCTCCTGATATCATCGTTAGAAATGAAAAGAGAATGCTTCAAGAAGCAGTAGATGCTCTAATAGACAATGGTAGAAGAGGAAGACCGGTAACTGGACCTGGTAATAGACCACTTAAGTCTTTATCAGACATGTTAAAAGGTAAGCAAGGACGTTTCCGTCAGAACTTACTTGGTAAACGTGTTGACTACTCAGGACGTTCTGTTATCGTTGTTGGACCAGAACTTAAATTCTATCAATGTGGTCTTCCAAGAAAAATGGCACTTGAACTATTCAAGCCATTCGTAATGGATAGATTAGTTAAAGAAGGTTATGCACACAATATTAAGAGTGCTAAGTCTATAGTTGAAAAAGTAAAACCAGAAGTATGGGATGTACTTGAAGATGTAATCAAGAGCCATCCAGTTTTACTTAACCGTGCACCGACACTACACAGATTAGGTATACAGGCATTTGAACCAATATTAGTTGAAGGAAAAGCGATTAAGTTACATCCACTTGTATGTACAGCATATAATGCTGACTTCGATGGTGACCAAATGGCCGTTCACGTTCCTTTATCTGTTGAAGCACAAGCAGAAGCAAGATTCTTAATGCTTTCTGTAAATAATATACTTGCGCCTAAAGATGGTTCTCCTATAACTACTCCATCTCAAGATATGGTTCTAGGAAGTTATTACTTAACAATAGAATCACAAGGTGGAGAAAAAGGAACAGGAAGTATATTTAAAGACTACAATGAATTATTAATGGCTTACCAAACTAAAGCTGTGGAATTACATGCTACTGTTAAAGTAAGAAAAGTATTCCCAGATGGAACAAAAGGATTAATAGAAAGTACTGTAGGTAGATTCATATTTAATGAAAATATGCCTCAAGACTTAGGATTTGTAGATAGAAATGTAGATAAATTTAAATTAGAAATAGATTTCTTAGTTGATAAAAAAGCATTAGGTAAAATAATAGACAAATGCTTTAGAAGACATGGTAATACAAAAACTGCAGAAGTTCTAGACCACATAAAAGCTTTAGGATTTAAATATTCTACAGTTGGTGGTATAACAGTTGCTGTTGCAGATATGAAAGTACCAAAAGAAAAAGCAGAATATATAGCTGCTGCTGAAAAACAAGTTGATAAGTTTGAAAAAGCTTACGGAAGAGGACTTATATCTGATGAAGAAAGATATGAGAAAGTTATAGAAACTTGGACAGAAACTACTAATAAAGTAACTGACGCACTTATGAATGGACTTGAAAGAATGAACAATATTTATATAATGGCCCATTCAGGAGCCAGAGGTTCTAAAAACCAGATAAGACAGTTAGCTGGTATGCGTGGTCTTATGGCCAATGCATCTGGTAAAACAGTAGAGATCCCGGTTAAATCTAACTTCCGTGAAGGGTTATCAGTTATGGAATACTTTATATCATCACATGGTGCTAGAAAAGGACTTTCAGATACAGCTCTTCGTACAGCCGATTCAGGATACTTAACAAGAAGACTTGTTGACGTTTCTCAAGATGTTATAGTTAGAGATTATGATTGTGGAACTACTGATACTTCAACAATCGTAGCTATAAAGGAAGGTAACGAAGTTATTGAAGAAATCTATGACCGAATAGTAGGAAGATATACTATAGATCCTATAGTAAATCCTAATACTGGTGAAGTTATAGTGGAAGCTGATGCTATGATAATGGAAGAACAAGCTGAAGAGATGGTAGCAGCAGGGATAGAAGAAGTTCAAATAAGAACTGTTCTTAACTGTAAAACTAGACATGGTGTTTGTTCAAAATGTTATGGTAGAAACTTAGCTACTGGAAAAGAAGTTAATATAGGTGAAGCTATAGGTATAATAGCTGCTCAATCAATCGGTGAACCGGGTACGCAGCTTACAATGCGTACATTCCATACAGGTGGGGTTGCCGGTGGAGATATAACTCAGGGTCTTCCAAGGGTTGAAGAGTTATTTGAAGCAAGAAAGCCTAAAGGTTTAGCTGTAATAGCTGAAATAGATGGTAGAGTTGAAATAGATGAAACAGGCAAGAGAAAAGAAATAATAGTTGTACCACATGAAGGTGAAAAACAAGTTTACGCCATAGCGTATAACTCTAGATTAAGAGTTAAGCAAGGTCAAATGGTTAAAGCTGGAGATGCTTTAACGCAAGGTTCTATAAATCCACATGATATCGTAAGAGTTAAAGGTATAGGTGGAGTTCAAGAGTATATAGTTAAAGAGGTTCAAAGAGTTTATAGACTTCAAGGGGTTGACGTTAACGATAAGCATATAGAAGTTATAGTAAGACAAATGCTATCTAAAGTTAAAGTTGAAGACCCAGGAGATACAGATTTATTACCAGGTGGTTATGAAGATGTATTAACATTTGAAAAATGTAATGATGAAGCTATAGCTAGTGGGCTTAGACCAGCGACTGCTAAGAGAGTATTACTTGGAATAACTAAAGCATCTCTTGCGACAGAATCATTCTTATCAGCTGCTTCATTCCAAGAAACTACAAGGGTTTTAACTGAAGCTGCAATAAAAGGAAAAGAAGACCATTTAATAGGATTAAAAGAGAATGTTATATTAGGTAAGCTGATTCCAGCAGGAACAGGAATGAAAAAATATAGAAATATAGCCGTTGAAAAGATAGAAGAATAATACAAAAATGCAAATTAAAGAGTTCTTGACATCGATTGACGGTGATGTTAAAATGTAAAAGTGTGAAATTTAAAAGTTTACTGAAACCACTGGTTTTTAGTAAACTTTTAAATAAGCATTTATATATAATTAAAGAACTATAAGTACCAAACTATTAAATGTTGCCCTATATTTATAGTGGCCTTTTATAGTGACAAACTATTACAAAGTCAGTATGAATTCATATTGATTTAGTTGGCGGTCATTTAAGATCGAAAATATTGAAAAGGAGGTGCAGATGATGCCAACAATTAACCAATTAGTTCGTAAAAGTAGAAAAGCAATAGAAAAGAAATCTACTGCTCCAGCATTACAAAAAGGGTTCAACTCTTTACACAAAAAATCTACTGATGCTAGTGCTCCACAAAAAAGAGGAGTTTGTACTTCAGTAAAAACAGTTACTCCTAAGAAACCTAACTCAGCTTTAAGAAAAGTTGCCAGAGTTAGATTAACTAATGGTATAGAGGTTTCTGCTTATATACCAGGAGAAGGACATAACTTACAAGAGCATAGTGTTGTTCTTATAAGAGGAGGAAGAGTAAAAGACCTTCCAGGGGTTAGATACCATATATTAAGAGGTACATTAGATACTGCAGGTGTTGATAAGAGAATGCAATCAAGATCTAAGTATGGTGCTAAGAGACCTAAAGCTGCAAAAAAATAGATTACTAAACTAAACAATAAAATGACAATATTATAGTGCGGTGCTTTAAATATATATTCGTATTTATGGCATCACGGCATTTTATTATGTCGAGTACCTATGATTTAAGATTTAATAATTAAGGAGGGAAGCAAAATGCCAAGAAAAGGTAATGTTCCAAAAAGAGAAGTTTTACCAGATCCAATGTATGGAAGTAAAGTGGTAAGTAAATTAATAAACAATTTAATGATAGACGGAAAAAAAGGAAAAGCTCAAACAATCGTGTATGATGCTTTTGCTATAGTTGCTGAAAAAACTGGAGAAGATGCTTTAGAAGTATTCAACAAAGCTATGGACAACGTAATGCCAGTTTTAGAAGTTAAAGCAAGAAGAGTTGGTGGAGCTAACTATCAAGTTCCAATAGAAGTTAGACCAGAAAGAAGACAAACTTTAGGTTTAAGATGGTTAGTAAACTATACTAGAGCTCGTGGTGAAAAAGGTATGGTTGAAAAACTTGCTAAAGAAATAATGGATGCAGCTAATAACACTGGTGCATCAGTTAAGAAGAGAGAAGATACTCATAAAATGGCAGAAGCTAATAAAGCATTTGCTCATTACAGATTCTAATTTTATACAAATAAAGAATAGAATTTGTTTGATATGAAATAATAAAGGATATCTTAAGGAGGATAACCATGGCTAGACAGTTTCCTTTAGAGAAAACAAGAAATATAGGAATAATGGCCCATATAGATGCAGGAAAAACTACTACTACAGAAAGAATCCTGTTCTATACTGGACAAACTCATAAAATAGGAGAAACTCATGAAGGAGCTTCTCAAATGGACTGGATGGAGCAAGAAAAGGAAAGAGGTATAACAATAACTTCTGCCGCTACTACTGCTCAATGGAAAGGTCATAGAATAAATATAATAGATACTCCAGGACACGTGGATTTCACTGTTGAAGTTGAGAGATCTCTAAGAGTTCTTGATGGTTCTGTTGCTGTATTCTGTGCTAAAGGTGGGGTTGAACCTCAATCTGAGAACGTATGGAGACAAGCAGATAACTACGGAGTACCTAGAATGGCATTCGTAAATAAAATGGACATCATGGGTGCAGATTTCTACAACGTTGTACAAATGATGAAAGACAGATTAAATGCAAATGCTGTACCAGTTCAATTACCAATAGGTAAAGAAGATTGGTTAGAAGGTGAAGTTGACTTAGTAGAAATGTGTGCTCACATATATAAAGACGACTTAGGAAGAGAAATAGAAAGAACTGAAATACCAGAAGATATGCAAGAATTAGCTGCTGAGTGGAGAGAAAAATTAGTTGAAGCTGTAGCTGAAACTGACGAAGAGTTAATGATGAAATATCTTGAAGGTGAAGAATTCTCAATAGAAGAAATAAAAACTGCTATAAGAAAAGCTACTATAGCATGTGAAATGAACCCAGTATTCTGTGGTTCTGCATACAAGAACAAAGGTGTTCAATTATTATTAGATGGTGTTGTTGATTATTTACCAGCTCCAACTGATATAGCTGCAATAAAAGGTATATTAGAAGATGGAACTGAAGATGAAAGACACTCATCAGATGAAGAACCATTCTCAGCTTTAGCATTCAAAATAATGACTGACCCATTCGTTGGAAAGTTAGCATTCTTTAGAGTTTACTCTGGTATAATGCAAGGTGGATCTTATGTTCTTAACTCTACTAAAGGTAAGAGAGAAAGAATAGGTCGTATCCTTCAAATGCATGCTAATACAAGAGAAGAAATAACAGAGGTATACGCTGGGGATATAGCTGCAGCAGTAGGTCTTAAAGATACTACTACTGGAGATACTTTATGTGATCCAGCTAATCCAATAATACTTGAATCTATGGAATTCCCTGAACCAGTTATATCTGTTGCTATAGAACCAAAATCTAAAGCAGCTCAAGAAAAGATGGGTATAGCTCTTCAAAAACTAGCTGAGGAAGATCCAACTTTCACAGTTAAGACTGATGAAGAAACAGGACAAACTATAATATCAGGTATGGGTGAATTACACTTAGAGATAATAGTTGATAGATTATTAAGAGAGTTCAAAGTAGAAGCTAATGTTGGTGCGCCTCAAGTTGCTTACAGAGAAACTATAACTCAACCAGTTGATGTAGAGTACAAATACTCTAAACAATCAGGTGGTAGAGGACAATATGGACATGTTAAGCTTAGAGTTAACCCACAAGAGCCAGGTCTTGGATACAAATTCGAAAACAAAACTGTTGGAGGATCTGTACCTAAAGAATATGTTGGACCAACTGATACTGGTATACAAGGTGCTATGCAATCTGGTTTAGTAGCTGGTTACCCAGTTGTTGACGTTGCTGTTGAATTATACGATGGTTCTTACCATGAAGTCGATTCATCAGAAATGGCGTTCAAAATGGCTGGTTCAATGGCAATGAAAGAAGCTCTTAAGAAAGGTAATTCAGTATTACTTGAGCCATTCTTCAAAGTTGAAGTTGTTACTCCAGAAGAGTACATGGGAGACGTTATGGGTGGACTAAACTCTAAGAGAGGTCTAATCCAAGGTATGGAAGCTAGAAACGGAGCACAAGTTATAAATGCATTTGTTCCACTTTCAGAAATGTTCGGATACTCTACTGAATTAAGATCTACTACTCAAGGTAGAGCAACATACACAATGATATTTGATCACTATGAGCAAGTTCCAGCAAGTGTTGCTAAGAAAGTTGCTGAAGGAAAATAATAATTATTTTCTTTGTAAATAAATAAATTAGTAAGACGAGGTTTATCCTCGTCTTATGATAATAAATTATAATAATAAAATATATTAGGAGGTATTTCACAATGGCTAAGGCTAAATTTGAAAGAAATAAACCACACGTTAATATAGGAACAATAGGTCACGTTGACCACGGTAAAACTACATTAACAGCTGCAATAACAAAAACATTATTTGATAGATATCAATTAGGAGAAGCTGTAGATTTCGCTAATATAGATAAAGCTCCAGAAGAAAGAGAAAGAGGAATCACAATATCAACAGCTCACGTTGAATATGAAACTCCAAACAGACACTATGCTCACGTTGACTGCCCAGGACATGCTGACTACGTTAAAAACATGATAACAGGAGCAGCTCAAATGGATGGTGCTATATTAGTTTGTTCAGCAACTGATGGACCAATGCCACAAACAAGAGAGCATATACTATTATCAAGACAAGTTGGTGTACCATACATAGTAGTATTCTTAAACAAATGTGACATGGTAGACGACGAAGAATTATTAGAATTAGTTGAAATGGAAGTAAGAGAATTATTAAACGAATATGAATTCCCAGGAGATGACACTCCAATAATAAGAGGATCTGCATTAAAAGCATTAGAAGATTCTTCATCAGAGTGGGGAGACAAAATAGTTGAATTATTCGAACAAATAGATGAATATATACCAGCTCCAGAGAGAGATGTAGATAAGCCATTCTTAATGCCAGTAGAAGACGTATTCTCTATAACAGGAAGAGGAACAGTTGCTACAGGTAGAGTAGAAAGAGGAGTATTAAAAGTACAAGACGAGGTTGAATTAGTTGGATTAACTGAAGAGCCAAGAAAAGTTGTTGTAACTGGTGTAGAAATGTTCAGAAAATTATTAGATAGCGCACAAGCTGGAGATAATATAGGAGCATTATTAAGAGGTGTTCAAAGAGATGATATCGAAAGAGGACAAGTATTAGCTAAGCCAGGTTCAGTTAACGCTCATACAAAGTTCACTGCAGAGATATACGTTCTTAAAAAAGAAGAAGGTGGAAGACATACTCCATTCTTCGATGGATACAGACCACAATTCTACTTCAGAACAACAGACGTAACAGGAGCTTGTAAATTACCAGAAGGAACAGAAATGGTAATGCCTGGAGATAACGTAACTATAGAAGTTGATTTAATAAACTCTATATGTGTTGAAGAAGGATTAAGATTCGCCATCAGAGAAGGTGGAAGAACAGTAGCTTCAGGAGTTGTAGCAACAATAATAGAATAATCTATAAATAGGTTATTTATATATAGAAATAAAGAGGGGGTTAAACCTCTCTTTTTTTGTATACCATGTTGACAAGTGAGTAAAAAAATTATATACTAATCAAGTCGTTGCAAGAAAAAAAGATAAAATTTTTTGGAATGCAAAGGTCAAAAAAATAATGTATACAAAAAATAAAAAAATATCTTGAAAAAAAGTTAATAATAAGATAAACTATAATAGTGTGCTTGAGAGATACGAATTATAAGGAAAGAGAATTGGTCTTAAAATTTTAATATTTTACTTTTAAAAAACAGGAACACCCGGAACTGTGTATCGGTATTAAAATAAATAAGGACTAATTATAAACAAGCGAAGAAGGAGGGAAATAAAACATGGCTAAAAATGAAAAAATAAGAATAAGATTAAAATCTTATGATCACAAATTATTAGATTTTTCTGCTGGAAAAATAGTTGAGACTGCTAAAAAAGCTGGATCACAAGTTTCAGGACCTGTGCCACTACCAACAGAAAAGCAAGTGGTTACTATATTAAGAGCTGTTCATAAATACAAAGATTCTAGAGAACAATTCGAAATAAGAACTCACAAAAGATTAATAGACATAACAAACCCAACACCTAAGACTGTTGATTCTTTAATGAAGTTAGACTTACCAGCAGGTGTTGATATAGAAATAAAGTTATAAGAACAAACACCTAAGATATTATCCTATAAGGTGACTATCTTAGAATGATTACCCAATTAGGTAATCCGCTGTAAGAATTATAGGAGGTGCTAATATGAAAGGAATATTAGGAAAAAAAATAGGTATGACTCAAGTATTTACTGAAGCTGGTGAAGTAATCCCGGTAACAGTTGTTGAGGCAGGACCAGTTGTTGTAACACAAGTTAAAACAATAGAAAATGATGGATATAATGCAGTTCAAGTAGGTTTTGTAGATGCTAAAGAAAAATCTTTAAATAAACCTCAAAAAGGACACTTAGCTGCAGCTAACACATTAAAAAAACATTTAAAAGAATTCAGAGTTGAGTCTGTAGATGCTTATACAGTTGGACAAGAAATAAAAGCTGACGTATTTGCTACAGGTGAAATGATAGATGTAACAGGAATATCTAAAGGGAAAGGATTCCAAGGTCCAATAAAGAGACATGGTCAATCAAGAGGTCCTGAATCTCACGGTTCTAGATATCACAGAAGACCAGGTTCAATGGGAGCTTGTTCTTACCCAGGTAGAGTTTTCAAAAACAAAAAACTAGCTGGACACATGGGTAGCGTTAAAGTTACAGTTCAAAACTTAGAAGTAGTAAGAGTTGATTCTGAAAAGAACTTTATATTAGTTAAAGGTGCTATACCAGGAGCTAAAGGTTCAGTAGTAACAATAAAAGAAGCAGTTAAGGCTTCTAAATAAGACTAACCTAAGAAAGGAGGATGCACAATGCCAAAATTAAATGTATTGAATATGAATGGACAAAATGTTGGTGAAATAGAATTAGCAGATTCTATATTCAATGTTGAAGTTAACGAACATGTTTTATATGAAGTAGTTAAAAACCAACTTGCAAATAAAAGACAAGGTACTCAATCTGCAAAAACTAGAGCAGAAGTTAGAGGTGGCGGAAGAAAACCTTGGAAACAAAAAGGAACAGGTAGAGCAAGACAAGGTTCTATAAGAGCTGTACAATGGATAGGTGGAGGAGTTGCTTTTGCACCAAAACCAAGAAATTACAGATATACTTTACCTAAGAAAGTTAGAAGATTAGCTATGAAATCTGCTTTATCTTCAAAAGTACAAAACAACGAAATAATAGTATTAGATGCTTTAACTATGGAAGCTCCTAAAACTAAAGATTTCGCAGCTGTATTAAAAAACATAAATGCTGGTAAAAAAGCTTTAGTAGTAATGGCTGAGAAAAATGAAAACGTAATAAAATCAGCAGCAAATATACAAGGTGTTGAAACTGCATTAGTTAATACTATAAATGTTTATGATATCTTAAAATACGATTCTTTCGTAATAACAACAGATGCTGTTAAAAAAGTGGAGGAGGTGTACGCATAATGACTAATCCACACGATATAATAATAAAACCAATCGTTACAGAACAAAGTATGGCTGAAATGGCTGAAAACAAATATACATTTGTAGTAAGCAAGAATGCTAATAAAACTGAAATAAAAAAAGCTGTAGAAACTATATTCGGAGTTAATGTTGAAAAAGTAAATACATTAAACTACGATGGAAAAGTTAAAAGAATGGGTAGAAGTGTAGGAAGAACTGCAAGTTTCAAGAAGGCGGTAGTTAAGTTAACTGCTGATTCTAAAGAAATAGAATTCTTCCAAGGAATGTAATACCTTAATTAACGTAAGGAGGATAAAAGATGGCTATTAAAAAGTTTAAACCAACTTCTCCTGCCTTAAGACAAATGACAGTTTTAAAATCTGATGAGATAACAACTAACCAACCAGAGAAATCTCTTTTAGTTTCTTTAAAGAAGAACTCTGGTAGAAATGCTCACGGTAAAATAACTGTTCGTCACAGAGGTGGAGGAAACAGAAGAAAATATAGAGTAATAGATTTCAAAAGAAATAAAGATGGAATACCTGCAAAAGTTGCAACTGTTGAATATGATCCAAACAGAACTGCTAACATAGCTTTATTAAACTATGCTGATGGTGAAAAGAGATATATATTAGCTCCAGTTGGGATAAAAGTAGGAGATACTTTAATGTCAGGACCAGATTCTGATATAAAACCAGGTAATGCATTAGCATTAAAAAATATGCCAGTTGGTACAGTAATTCACAACATAGAATTAAAACCAGGAAAAGGAGCTCAGTTAGTTAGATCTGCTGGTGTTTCTGCTCAATTAATGGCTAAAGAAGGAACAAAAGCTTTATTAAGATTACCATCAGGAGAAATGAGATACGTTTCTATAGAGTGTAAAGCTACTATAGGACAAGTTGGTAACGTAGAACATGGAAACATTGTTATAGGTAAAGCTGGTAGAGTTAGACACATGGGTATAAGACCTACAGTTAGAGGATCTGTAATGAACCCTTGCGATCACCCTCACGGTGGTGGTGAAGGTAGAGCTCCAATCGGTAGATCTGGACCAGTTACTCCATGGGGTAAACCTGCACTTGGATACAAAACTAGAAAGAAAAACAAAGCATCTAATAAATTAATAGTTTCAAGAAGAACTAAATAATAGATGATTAAATAGATTTTATGGATTTATTTTACTCAGAGAGGAGGAAATTAGATGTCAAGATCAACTAAAAAAGGACCTTTTATACATGCGAGACTTTTAAAGAAAGTTGAAGCTATGAATGCATCAGGAAATAAGGAAGTTATAAAGACTTGGTCAAGAAGTTCAACAATATTCCCTCAAATGGTAGAACACACTATAGCTGTTCACGATGGGAGAAGACATATACCTGTTTATGTAACAGAAGATATGGTTGGACATAAATTAGGAGAATTTGTGCCTACTAGAACGTTTAAAGGACACAAAGACGACGAAAAGAGTAACAAGAGAAGATAATACCATTCTTACTAAGGAAGGAGGATATTAAAAATGGAAGCAAAAGCAATTGCAAAATATGTACGTGTATCTCCAAGAAAAGCTGGACAAATATGTTCACTTGTTAGAGGTAAAAACGTTGATGAAGCATTAGCAATATTAAAATTCACTCCAAGAGGTGCTGCTGCAGATATAGCAAAAGTTGTAAAATCTGCTAAGGCAAATGCTGAAAACAATCACGAAATGAATGCTGAAAATTTATATATAGAATCAATAGTTGCTAACCAAGGGCCAACAATAAAGAGATTTATGCCTAGAGCTCAAGGTAGAGCTACTATGATAAGAAAAAGAACTTCTCACATAGAAGTAATTGTAAAAGAAAAAAAATAGTCACAGATAGGAGGGAAATAAATGGGACAAAAGGTTAACCCACACGGATTAAGAGTCGGTGTTATAAAAGATTGGGATTCAAGATGGTTCACAACTGATAAAAAAGAGTTCGGAGCGTTATTATTAGAAGACCACAATATACGTAAATTCTTAAAGAATAAATTATACTCTGCTGGAGTTGCTAGAATAGAAATAGAAAGATCTGCTAACAAGATCAGATTAGATCTTCATGTTGCTAAGCCAGGTGTTGTTATAGGAAGAGCTGGTGCAGGAATAGAAGCATTAAAAGCTGAGTTAGAAAAAATGACTAAGAAAAATATAATAGTAAACATAGTTGAGGTGAGAGCTATAGATAAGAATGCTCAACTAGTTGCTGAAAACATAGCTTTAGCTATAGAAAGAAGGGTTGCTTTCAGAAGAGCTATGAAACAAGCTGTTCAAAGAGCACTTAAAGCTGGAGCTAAAGGTATAAAAGTTTCTGCATCAGGTAGACTAGGTGGAGCTGAAATGGCTAGAACTGAAGGATACAGTGAAGGAAATGTGCCTCTTCAAACTTTAAGATCTGATATAGATTATGGATTTGCTGAAGCTGATACTACTTATGGAAAAATAGGTATAAAAGTTTGGATCTGTCATGGTGAAGTATTACCAACTAAAAACGGAATAAATCCAAGAGAAGAAAGAAAAGATAACAGAAGAGATAGAAGAGATAACAAAAGAGATAATAGAAGAAGAGATTCTAGAGGAACTGATAGAAGAGGTCAAAGACCACAACAAGGACAAAGACCTCAAGGACAAAGACCTCAAAGAACTGAAAACAAAGGTAATAAATAATTAGTAAGGTTCGAGGAAGGAGGAAACACTCATGTTAATGCCAAAAAGAGTAAAACGTCGTAGAGTTCATAGAGGAAGCATGGCTGGTAAAGCTCAAAAAGGTAACAAAGTTACTTACGGAGAGTTCGGTTTAATGGCTATGGAAGCATCATGGATAACTTCTAATCAAATAGAAGCTGCCAGAATAGCTATGACTAGATATATAAAAAGAGGCGGGAAGGTTTGGATAAAAATATTCCCACATAAGCCAGTAACAAGAAAACCAGCTGAAACTCGTATGGGTGCTGGGAAAGGTTCTCCAGAGTATTGGGTAGCCGTAGTTAAACCAGGAAGAGTTATGTTCGAATTAGCAGGTGTAGATGAAGAAAAAGCTAGAGAAGCTATGAGACTTGCTGCACATAAACTTCCAATAAAATGTAAATTTGTTAAAAAAGAAGATTTAGAAGTAAAGGGTGGTGAATAGGATGAAAGCTAAAGAACTAAGAGATTTAACAAGCGAAGAGCTAATTAGCAAATTAAATGACTTCAAAAGTGAATTATTTAGCTTAAGATTCCAATTAGCTACTGGTCAATTAGAAAATACAGCAAGAATTAAGTTTGTTAAAAAAGATATAGCTAGAGTTAAAACTATCCTTGCTGAAAGAAAGTTAAACGAAACTAGAGCTTAATTTGGAGAGGAGGCTTTTTAAACATGGAAAGAGGAAGAAGAAAAGTTAGAATAGGCCGTGTTGTAAGTAACAAAATGGATAAAACTATAGTAGTTGCTGTTGAAGATTTCGTACGTCATGAGTTATATAACAAGCCTGTTAAAAGAACTAAAAAGTTCAAGGCTCACGATGAAAACAATGTATGTTCAATCGGAGATAGAGTTAAGATAATGGAAACTAGACCTTTATCAAAAGATAAATATTTCAGACTAGTAGAAGTTATCGAAAAGGTTAAGTAGTTTTTCGAAAAGGAGGTATTACGATATGGTACAACAAGAATCACGTTTAAAAGTTGCTGACAATTCTGGTGCAAAGGAACTTTTATGTATCCGTGTATTAGGTGGAAGTAAAAGAAGATATGGTAACGTAGGTGACGTAATCGTTGCTACTGTTAAAAGTGCAACACCTGGTGGAGTTGTAAAAAAAGGTAAAGTTGTTAAAGCTGTTATAGTTAGAACAAAAAAAGGTATGAAGCGTAACGACGGATCTTATATAGCATTTGATGAAAATGCTGCAGTTATAATAAAAGACGACAAAACTCCAGTAGGAACTCGTATATTCGGGCCTGTTGCAAGAGAGTTAAGAGATCATGAATTTATGAAAATAGTATCTCTTGCTCCAGAAGTACTATAATAAGGAGGTGCAATAGGACATGATGCGTGTTAAAAGAGAAGATACAGTTGTTGTTATAGCTGGTAAAGATAAAGGTAAAACTGGGAAAGTTGTTAAAGTATTCCCTAAGACTAATAAAGTAATAGTTGAAGGTGTGAACGTAGTAACTAAACACCAAAAACCAAGTGCTATAAACCCACAAGGTGGAATAGTAAACAAAGAAGCTGCTATACACGTTTCAAATGTAATGCCAGTTGATCCTGAAACAGGAAAAGGAACAAGAGTTAGATTTGAAATGAAAGACGGAAAAAAAGTTAGAGTAGCAGTTAAGAGCGGAAAAGAAATATAATATAGCTTGAAAGGAGGGACCTTAAATGGCTTCTAGATTACAAGAAAAATACAATAAAGAAGTTGCTCCAGCAATGATGGAGAAATTTGGATACAAAAACATAATGGAAATACCTAAATTAGATAAAATAGTTATCAATATGGGTGTTGGAAATGCTAAAGAAAATCCAAAAGGATTAGAAAAAGCAGTAGAAGAAATGGAAATAATATCTGGTCAAAAACCAGTTATAACTAGAGCTAGAAAATCAGTAGCGAACTTTAAATTAAGAGAAGGTATGCCAATAGGTGCAAAAGTTACATTAAGAGCTGATAAAATGTACTACTTCTTAGATAAATTAGTTTCTGTTTCTTTACCAAGAGTTAGAGATTTCAGAGGAATTAATCCTAACGCTTTCGATGGTAGAGGAAACTACGCTTTAGGTGTTAAAGAGCAATTAATATTCCCTGAGATAGAATATGATAAAATAGATCAAGTTAGAGGAATGGATGTAATATTCGTTACTACAGCTAAAACAGACGAAGAAGCTCGTGAATTATTAAAATTATTAGGAATGCCATTTTCTAAATAATTAAAGGAGGGATTCCAGTGGCTAGAAAAGCGATGGTTGTAAAGCAACAAAAGAAGCAAAAGTATTCAACAAGAGAATACACTAGATGCTCAATATGTGGTAGACCACATTCTGTAATAAGAAACTTTGGTATATGCCGTATATGCTTCAGAGAATTAGCTTATAAAGGTCAAATACCTGGTGTAAGAAAAGCAAGTTGGTAAGATTTTTTTAAACTGAAAGGAGGGTTTCAATATGACAATGACAGATCCAATTGCAGATATGCTGACTCGTATAAGAAATGCGAACACTGTTAAGCATGAAACTGTTGACGTTCCTGCTTCTAACATAAAGAGAGAGATAGTTAGAATCTTATTAGAAGAAGGTTTCGTTAGAGGTTATGATGTTATAGAAGATGAGAAACAAGGAATAATAAGAATACAATTAAAGTACGGACAATCAGGCGAAAGAGTTATACAAGGTATAAAGAGAATATCTAAACCTGGTATGAGAGTTTATACAAATGCTTATGAAGTACCAAAGGTATTAAACGGATTAGGAATGTCTATAATATCTACTTCAAAAGGTATATTAACTGATAGACAAGCAAGAAAAGAAAATGTTGGTGGAGAAGTAATCTGCTACGTTTGGTAATCAATCGAACTAAGTAAGGAGGTGCGACTATGTCAAGAATAGGTGTTAAACCAATAACAGTACCAGCTGGTGTTGAAGTTACTATAGCTACTGATAATACAGTAACTGTAAAAGGACCTAAAGGAACTTTAACAAACCAATTTGATGGTGCTTTAACTATAAAACAAGAAGGAAATGTTATAACTGTTGAAAGACCAACAAATAACAAACAACACAGATCATTACATGGATTAACTAGAACTTTAATAGATAACATGGTAGTAGGAGTTAATACTGGTTTCGAAAAGAAATTAGAATTAGTAGGTGTTGGATACAGAGCACAAAAACAAGGAAATAAGTTAGTTATGAACTTAGGATACTCTCATCCAGTTGAGATGGTAGATCCAGAAGGAATAACTGTAGAAGCTCCAAATCAAACTGAATTAGTAGTAAAAGGTATAGACAAGCAATTAGTTGGTAACTATGCTGCTAAAATAAGAGACTGGAGAAAACCAGAGCCATACAAAGGTAAAGGTATAAGATACGCTGGTGAAGTTGTAAGACGTAAAGAAGGTAAAACTGGTAAAAAGTAAGCCTAATTAAATAAAGGTTGAAAGGAGTGAGCTCAATGTTAAAGAAAGCTGATAAAAATGCTATAAGACTTCAAAGACATAAGAGAGTAAGAAGAAAAATATCTGGAACTACTCAAAGACCAAGATTATGTATATTTAGAAGTTCAAACAATATATACGCTCAAATAATAGATGACACTAATAGAGTAACTCTTGTTGCTGCTTCTTCTTTAGAAGCTGATGTAAAGGGTGCTGTTAATCATACAGGAAACAAAGAAGCAGCTAAATTAGTTGGACAATTAGTGGCTAAGAAAGCTGTAGAAAAAGGTATAACTGAAGTTGTATTCGACAGAGGTGGATACTTATATCATGGAAGAATAAAAGAATTAGCTGAAGCTGCAAGAGAAGCTGGTCTTAAATTCTAATTAAAAAGGAGGGACATGCACATGCGTCGTAAATTAATAGATGCGAAACAACTAGACTTACAAGAAAAAGTTGTCGAAGTTAGACGTGTTACTAAAGTTGTTAAAGGTGGTAGAAACTTTAGATTCGCAGCTTTAGTAGTTGTTGGAGATGAAAACGGACACGTTGGAATAGGTTCTGGAAAAGCTATGGAAGTTCCAGATGCTATAAGAAAAGCAGTAGAAGATGCTAAAAAGAATCTTATAAGAGTACCTATGGTAGGAACTACTATACCTCACGAAGTTATCGGACACTTCGGTGCTGGAAGAATAATAATAATGCCAGCTCAAGAGGGTACAGGAGTTATCGCTGGTGGTGCTGCTAGAGACTTATTAGAATTAGCTGGATTAAAAGACGTTAGAGCGAAATGCTTAGGAACTAGAAATCCAAGAAACTTAGTAAATGCTACAATAGAAGGACTTAAATCTCTTAAAACAGCTGAAGATGTAGCTGCACTAAGAGGTAAAAAAGTTGAAGATCTTTTAGGCTAAGGAGGTAGTGTGAAATGGCTAAATTACAAATCAAATTAGTTAGAAGTACAATAGGAACTACTCCTAACCAAAGAAAAAACGTTGAAGCGTTAGGATTAACAAAAAGAGAACAAGTAGTTGTTAAAGAAGATAATGCTCAAATGAGAGGTATGATCTCAAAAGTTAGTCACTTAGTTGAAGTAACTGAAATAACTGAATAATTTATTTACGGAATAAGAAGGAGGTGCAATCCATGAAACTACATGAGTTAAAACCTGCTAAAGGAGCAGTAAAAGCTAAGAAAAGATTAGGTAGAGGTACTGCTACTGGTCAAGGTAAAACTGCAGGACGTGGACAAAAAGGACAAAAGTCTCGTTCAGGTGGTGGAGTTAGAGTAGGATTCGAAGGTGGACAAATGCCACTTGCTAGAAGATTACCTAAAAGAGGTTTCACAAATATATTTAAAAAGCAATATACAGAAGTTAACGTTGAACTTTTAAATAGATTCGAAAATGGTACTGAGGTAACTGCAGAATTATTAAAATCTACAGGTGCTGTAAGTAAAATAGAAAAAGACGGTATAAAAATATTAGGACAAGGAAATCTTGAAAAAGCTGTTACAGTTAAAGCTGCTAAATTCACAGCATCAGCTCAAGAGAAAATAGAAAAAGCTGGAGGAAAAGCTGAATTAATATAATTTAAGCTTTCTAGCAACACTTGTGGGGTGATTACGTGCTATCAAAGATAAAACAATCTTGGAAAGTGAAAGATGTAAGAAAAAGAATTTTATATACCCTAATGATGATTCTAATATTTAGAATAGGTACTACTATACCAGTTCCTGGAGTCAATACCAGTATTATAAAGGATATGGTAGGCAACAATAGCCTACTTTCCCTATATAATATGTTTGTTGGGGGCGCTTTCAGTAACTTTACTTTATTTGCATTAGGTATAGGACCGTTTATTACAGCTTCAATTATTATACAGCTTCTTACAATCGGATTTGATAGTTTGAAAGAACTACAAAAGTCTGGTGAAGAAGGTAGAAAGAAAATGAATGCTTATACTAGATATACAGCTTTAGTATTAGGGTTTGTACAAGCAATAGGAATAACTCTTGGTATTGTTAAACCAGCTTTAGCTGATAAAAGTATATTTTTCATTTGTACAGTTATAGTAACTTTAGTTGCAGGTAGTATGCTTGTAATGTGGATGGGTGACAGAATTACTGAAAAAGGTTTAGGTAATGGTAGTTCAATTATAATATTCGTTGGTATTATATCAAGAATACCAACAGACCTTATTGGAACTGTAAAAGATGTAAATCAAGGGAGTTTAGCTTTATGGGCTGCAATATTAATTATTGTTGTAATGCTAATCACTATAATGGCAGTAACATATATAAATGAAGCAGTTAGAAAAATTCCAGTACAATATGCTAAGAGAGTTGTTGGAAGAAAGTTATATGGAGGAGATAGTTCTCATATACCAATGAAAGTAAACCAATCAGGTGTTATGCCAATAATATTTGCTAGTTCGCTTTTAGCTTTTCCACAAACTATAGCAATGTTTATGGGAGAAAGTGCTCAAACATTTGTATCAACTTACCTAAGTACAAGTTCAGACATAGGTTTTTGGATATATAGATCTTTAGAAGTTCTATTGATAGTATTTTTCTCATATTTCTACACTACTATATCATTCAATACTGAAGATATAGCAGAAAATATGAAAAACAATGGTGGATTTATTCCTGGGGTAAGACCTGGAATGCCTACAATTGATTATTTAAATAAAATATTATCAAAGCTAACATTAGCAGGAGCTGTATTCTTGGCTATAATTGCGATGATACCAGCATTCACAGTACATTTCTTAAATGTTCAAATGAGCTTAGCTGGAACATCTATACTAATCGTTGTAGGGGTAGCTCTTGAACTTAAGAGACAATTAGAGTCACACCTTGTTATGAGAAGTTATCAAGGATTTTTAAAATAAATTGGAGATGATAGTATGAGACTTATATTATTAGGACCTCCTGGGGCTGGTAAAGGTACTCAAGCTGCAGGAATAGTTGAAAAATACCAAATACCTCATATATCAACAGGAGATATATTCAGAAAAAATATAAAAGAAGGAACAGAGCTTGGAAAAAAAGCTAAAGAGTTTATGGACCAAGGGTTGTTAGTTCCTGATGAATTAACTGTAGGATTAGTTACAGATAGATTATCTCAAGATGATTGTAAAAATGGGTTCATGTTAGATGGATTTCCTAGAAATGTAGCTCAAGCTGAACAGTTAGATGCTTTCTTAAAAAATACAGGAATGGCATTAGATAGAGTTATCAATATAGAAGTTGATAAAGAAAAATTAGTAGCAAGAGCAGTTGGCAGAAGAATCTGCAAATCTTGTGGTGCTACTTATCATATAGAATTCAATCCTTCAAAAGAAGAAGGAATTTGTGATATATGTAAAGGTGAGCTTTATCAAAGAGCTGACGATAATGAAGAAACTGTATCAAAAAGAATACAAGTTTACTTAGATGAAACAAAACCATTAGCGGATTATTATTCTAAGGAAGGTATAATAGCTTATATAAATGGGCAACAATCTATAGATAAAGTATTTAATGATATAGTATCTGCTTTAGAAAGTAGTAAATAATTAATGATTATTATAAAATCTAAATCAGAAATTGAACTTATGAGAGAAGCAGGTAAAATCGTAGCTGATACTCATGAAGTTATTAGAGATGCTATTACTCCGGGAATATCTACTTTAGAGTTAGATAAAATAGCTGAAGAAAATATAAAAAAATATAATGCAGTACCATCTTTTAAAGGCTATGGAGGGTTTCCAGGAAGTATATGTGCTTCTATTAACAACAAAGTTGTGCATGGAATTCCTGGTAATGAAATAGTAAAAGAGGGAGACATTATAAGTATAGATATAGGCGCCTATTATAAAGGATACCATGGTGACTCTGCGAAGACTCATGGAGTTGGCCTGATATCTGAAGAAAATAGGAAGCTCATAGAAGTTACGAAAGAAAGCTTCTATGAAGGACTTAAATTCGCGAAAGTTGGATATAGACTTTCGGATATCTCACACACAATACAAGCACACACAGAAAAAAATGGTTTTTCAGTAGTTAGGTCACTAGTTGGACATGGGATTGGTAAAGATCTTCATGAATCTCCAAATATTCCAAACTTCGGTAAACCTAATAAAGGTCCTATGTTAAAATCAGGAATGGTATTAGCTATAGAGCCTATGATTAATCAAGGAAGTCACCATGTTTACTGTTTAGCAGATGGCTGGACAATATTAACGGGAGATGGAAAAAACTCTGCTCACTATGAGCACACGATAGCAATAACAGAGGGTGAACCTCTTATATTAACTAGTTTATAAAACGGATAGTATGATGCTATCACAAAAATTGCATTTAGTTCTAAGTATTTAAATGTAAAATGGAGGGCTGATTATATAATGGCCAAAAAAGATGTTATAGAATTTGAAGGTATAGTTATTGAAAACTTACCAAACGCTATGTTTAAAGTTAGACTAGAAAATGGACATGAGGTATTATGCCATTTATCTGGTAAGTTAAGAATGAACTTCATAAGAATTCTTGAAGGTGATAAGGTTAATGTTGAGCTTTCACCTTATGATCTTACAAGAGGAAGAATCACTTGGCGTAAGAAATAGGCTATGTACTAGTCTAAGGAGGGATAATAATGAAGGTAAGACCATCAGTAAAACCAATGTGCGAAAAATGTAAAATCATTAAAAGAAAAGGTAAAGTAATGGTTATATGTGAAAATCCTAAGCACAAACAAAAACAAGGATAAGAAAATATTACTAGCATAAAGTCACTAAATGTGTTATAATGATTAAATGTGACATTGACTGGATGCGTTGGAAATACAGTACTTGAATACTTTTTAATAAATATTCAGGTGGAACAATTAAAAGTAAAATAACTAAGTCGTAGGAGGTGCAAGTAATGGCAAGAATCGCTGGGGTAGATTTACCTAGAGAAAAAAGAGCGGAAATAGGCTTAACTTATATATATGGTATAGGTAGAGCAACTGCTAATGAAATATTAGCGAAAGCTGAGATAAATCCAGATATAAGAATCAAAGATTTATCAGATGATGAAGTTAATACATTAAGAAGAATAATAGACACTGATTTCTTAGTTGAAGGTGACTTAAGAAGAGAAATCGCTTTAAATATAAAAAGATTAAGAGATATAAAATGCTACAGAGGTATAAGACATGCTAAAGGTTTACCACTAAGAGGGCAAAAAACTAAGACTAACGCTAGAACTAGAAAAGGTCCTAGAAAAACTGTATCTCGTAAGAAGAAAAAATAATAAATTAGGATAGGAGGGAAATCGAACAATGGCTAAACAAAAAAAGAAAGTTACTCGTGTAAGAAGAAGAGAACGTAAAAACATAGATCGTGGTCATGCACATATACAATCAACTTTTAACAACACTATAATTACTTTAACTGACGTTCATGGAAATGCTATATCATGGGCATCTTCAGGACAATTAGGATTTAAAGGATCAAGAAAATCAACTCCATTTGCTTCTCAAATGGCTGCAGAAACTGCTGCTAAAGCTGCAATGGAACACGGTTTAAAAAGTGTTGAAGTATTCGTAAAAGGACCAGGTTCAGGAAGAGAAGCTGCTATAAGAGCTTTACAAGCTACTGGACTAGAAGTAACAATGATAAAAGATGTTACTCCAATCCCACACAACGGATGTAGACCACCAAAAAGAAGAAGAGTATAATTAGGAGGTGTAATTATGGCAAGATATACTGGTGCATCATGCAGACAATGCCGTAGAGAAGGAATGAAATTATTCCTTAAAGGTGATAGATGTTATACAGATAAATGTGCTATAGTTAAAAGAAACTATGCTCCAGGACAACATGGACAAGGGAGAAAGAAAGTTTCTAACTATGGTTTACAATTAAGAGAAAAACAAAAAGTTAAGAGAATATACGGAGTTTTAGAAACTCAATTCAGAAACATGTACGAACGTGCTGAGAAAATGTCAGGTAAAACTGGTGAAAACTTATTAAGCTTATTAGAAAGAAGATTAGATAATGTTGTTTACAGAATGGGATTAGCTAACTCTAGAAAAGAAGCTAGACAATTATTAACTCATGCACACTTTACTTTAAACGGTAAAAAAGTTGATATACCTTCAATAACTGTAAAAGTTGGAGATGTTATAGCAGTTAAAGAAACTTCTAAATCATCTGCTAAATTCAAAGGTATAGTAGAAGCAAATACAAAAGTAGCTCCAAGATGGATAGATGCAAACGTAGAAAATATGACTGCGACTGTAACTGCTCTTCCAAATAGAGAAGATATAGATCTTGAAATAGCTGAACACTTAATCATAGAGCTTTATTCTAAATAATAAGCATCTTCTAAAGTTTTTCTTTAGAGGTGTTTACCCTCAGTGGATTAATAAATTTGAAGGAGGGTTTTGTCCATGATAGAAATAGAAAAACCAAAAGTAGACATTGTAGAACTTGGTGAAGATTATAGATATGGAAAATTTGTCATTGAACCTTTAGAAAGAGGATACGGAACTACTATAGGGAATGCTCTAAGAAGAATATTATTATCTTCTTTACCTGGTGTAGCAGTGAATTCAATAAGAATAGATGGTGTTCTTCATGAATTCTCAACAGTATCAGGGGTTAAAGAAGATGTTACTGAAATAATATTAACTTTAAAAGAACTTTCTGCAACTATAGATGGTGAAGGAAGTAGAACTCTTAAAATTCAGGCTCAAGGACCTTGTACTGTAACAGGAGCAGACATAATCTGCCCACCAGATGTAGAAATATTAAATAAAGACTTATTAATCGCTACTTTAGATGATAATGCTAAATTTAATATGGAAATAAACATTGACAAAGGTAGAGGATATGTTCCAGCCGAGGAAAACAAAACTGAAAATATGCCTATAGGTGTTTTACCTGTAGACTCAATATACACTCCCGTACAAAAAGTTAGCTACCATGTAGAAAACACAAGAGTTGGTCAAAAATCAGATTATGATAAATTAACACTTGAAGTATGGACTAATGGAAGCATTAATCCTCAAGAGGGGATATCTCTTGCAGCTAAAGTATTAGTTGAGCATTTAAATCTATTCATTGACTTAACTGAGCATGTAAGCAACGTTGAAATAATGGTAGAAAAAGAAGAAGATCAAAAAGAAAAAGTTCTTGAAATGACTATTGAAGAACTTGATTTATCAGTAAGATCTTACAACTGTTTAAAGAGAGCGGGAATTAATACAGTTGAAGAATTAGCTAATAAATCAGAAGATGATATGATGAAGGTTAGAAACCTTGGTAAAAAATCACTTGAAGAAGTTATTCAAAAACTTGAAGAATTAGGATTAGGACTTAAACCTAGCGAAGAATAAGCGAGCAAAGGAGGGATTGGCGTGGCTAATTACCGTAAATTAGGACGTGTGACATCACACAGAAACCTTATGTTAAGAAACTTAGTAACTGACTTACTAAGATGTGGTAGAATAGAAACTACAGTAACAAGAGCAAAAGAAACTCGTAGAATGGCTGAAAAGATGATAACTCTTGCTAAAAGAGGAGATCTTCATGCTAGAAGACAAGTTTTAGCTTACGTTATGGATGAAACAGTAGTTAATAACTTATTCACTGATATAGCTCCAAAATATGCTGAGAGAAATGGTGGATATACTAGAATAATAAAAAAAGGCCCAAGAAGAGGCGATGCAGCTGAAATGGCATTTATTGAATTAGTTTAGTAAATAGTTAAAATATATGAAAAAAGATTAAGTTTGATGGGCTTAATCTTTTTTTTATGCAAATAATATTAATTAAAAAAGATTATATAATCAAAGGAATTATTTTTTAATTAGAACTGTGATATAATATTAAGATACAAATTTTAAATTACTACTTTAAAGAAGGAGTAGAATAAATGAACAATATTATAAACGTTAACAATATTTCATATGAATATATAACTGAAGAATCTAGTTTTAAAGCTATAGATAATTTAAGTTTGAATGTTAAGCAAGGTGAATTCGTGGCTATTATTGGGCATAATGGTTCTGGAAAATCAACTTTATCTAAAAACTTAAATGCTATTTTGATGCCAACAGAAGGTAATATCTTAATAGATGGAAGTGATACAAAAGATGAAGAAAAACTATGGGATATAAGGCAGACTGCAGGTATGGTATTCCAAAATCCAGATAACCAAATAGTTGCAACTATTGTAGAAGAAGATGTGGCTTTTGGGCCAGAAAATTTAGGTATAGAACCTTCAATAATTAGAGAAAGAGTAAGAGAAGCTCTTGAAAGTGTAGGAATTACGGAATTAAAAGATAGACAGCCACACTTATTATCTGGAGGGCAAAAGCAAAGGGTTGCTATAGCAGGTATAATTGCTATGAGACCTAAATGTATAATTTTTGATGAGGCTACAGCAATGCTTGATCCATCAGGTAGAAAAGAAGTTATGAATGTAATAAAAAAACTTAATAAAGAAGAAAATATTACAGTATTACACATAACTCACTACATGGAAGAGGCCGTAGAAGCTGATAGAGTTATAGTTATGGATAAAGGACGAAAAGTATTGGAAGGAACACCGAAAGAAGTGTTTAGAAATATAGAAAAGCTTAAGAAAATAGGCTTAGATGTTCCTTATATGACAGAGCTAGCCACTTCTTTAAAAGAAGAAGGAATGGATATTAACGATGATGTATTAACAGTAGATGAGATGGTGGTGAAATTATGTCAATTGTTGTAAAAAACTTAACTTATATATATGATGAAGGTATGCCTTTTGCTAGCAAAGCAATAGATGATATATCATTTGAAATAAAAGATAGAGATTTTGTAGGTTTAATTGGTCATACAGGATCAGGAAAATCTACTCTTATACAGCACTTAAATGGTCTTATTAAACCATCATCAGGAGAAATTTTCATAAATGATTTTAATATAACTGGTGAAAATCAAAATCTAACTGAAATTAGAAAAAGAGTAGGTATAGTATTTCAATATCCGGAGTATCAACTTTTTGAAGAAACAGTTGAAAAAGATATAGCTTTCGGACCTTCTAATTTAAATTTAAACCAGAAAGAAATATCTATTAGGGTAAAACAGTCTATGAAAGCTGTAGGACTTGATTACAATGAATATAAAGACAAATCACCTTTTGATTTATCTGGTGGTCAAAAACGTAGGGTGGCAATTGCTGGAGTTATAGCAATGAATCCAGAATTATTAATACTAGATGAACCTACTGCTGGATTGGATCCAGGCGGAAGAGATGAAATCTTTGCTTTAATAAAAAGATTACACGAAGAAAGTAATATGACTATAATACTATCCTCTCATAGTATGGATGATATGGCTAAGATAGCTAAGACTATAATAGTTATGAATCATGGTAAGATTGAATTTATGGGAACACCTAGACAAATTTTTAATAATCATGCATCAAGACTTAAAGAAATAGGATTAGATGTACCTCAAGTTTTAGAATTAGCTATAAAATTAAAGGATAAAGGTTTTGATATAAGAACTGATGTCTTAACAATAGAAGAAATAAAAGAAGAAATACTAAACTTTATGAAAGGAAGAAAGAAATGTTAAAAGATATAACAATAGGTCAATATTATCCTGCAAATTCTTGTATTCATAAGTTAGATTCAACAACAAAGCTTATTGCAACAATAGTATTCATGGTATCTTTATTTGTAGTAAATAAATTTTGGCCATATTTATTAGTGACTGCAACATTAGTTGCAGTAGTAAAAATGTCTCAAATACCTCTTAAATACATTATAAAAGGTATAAAACCACTTAGATGGATAATTCTATTTACATTTGTTATAAATATATTCTTTTTACCTGGTGAGGTGATTTGGAAGTTTGGTTTTTTAACTCTAACTAAAGAAGGAATAAGACAGGCTATTTTTATGTCTATAAGATTAGTATTTTTAGTTGTTGGTACATCATTACTTACATTAACAACTTCTCCTATACAACTTACAGATGGTATAGAAAGAATGTTAAATCCTTTAAAGAAGATAGGAATGCCTGTTCATGAGCTAGCTATGATGATGACAATAGCTCTTAGATTTATACCTACATTATTAGATGAAACTGATAAAATTATGAAAGCACAAATGTCTAGAGGTGCTGATTTTGAAAGTAGTAATATAATAAATAGGGCTAAAAACTTAGTACCATTATTAGTACCATTATTTGTTAGTGCTTTTAGAAGAGCCGATGAATTAGCAATGGCGATGGAAGCTAGATGTTATAGAGGTGGATATAATAGAACTAAGATGAAAGAAGCTAAAATTACAAAATCTGATTATATAGCTTACGTTTTACAAGTTGTATTTTTGGCAATCATAATAGTAACTAAATTCATATAAATGAGGAAGTAAATGAGAAATTTAAAACTTACTATACAATATGATGGTACAAAATATTGTGGTTGGCAGAAACAACCTAACTCTTCTGGTATACAGGGTACAATAGAATATGCCATCTATGAAATAACAAAAGAAAAAGTAAATATAATAGGATCGGGAAGAACAGATGCAGGTGTTCATGCGTTAGGTCAAGTTGCTAACTTTAAGACAAACTCAAGCATACCCATAGCTAGAATTCCTGATGCCTTAAATGCAAAGTTGCCAAAGGATGTATCTATAATTGACTGCCAAGAAGTATCTGATGATTTTCATTCTAGATACAGTGCAACAGGGAAAATATATAGATATTTAATATATAATAAGCCTTATAGAAGCCCATTATACAAGGATATATCATATCATGTCAGATATGAACTTGATATAGAAAAAATGCGCTTAGAAGCTAAGTCGCTACTTGGGACACATGAATTTAAAGGATTTATGAGTTCTGGATCATCAGTAAAAGATACAGTTAGAACCATACATAATATTTCAATTGAGTATAGTGGAGACTTAATTGTTTTAGAAGTGGAGGGTAATGGATTTTTATATAATATGGTGAGAATTATAGTAGGAACGTTGGTGGATATAGGCAGAGGAAGAATAGATAAACCGCTGGAAGAAATAATTGCTTCACAAGATAGGGGAGAAGCAGGTCATACCGCGCCTGCACACGGATTATTTCTTAAAAAAGTTCATTATTAAACTTGACACACCAGGGTCATTGTATTAAAATGAATAAGAGTGTGCTAGTAAGTCCACATTGCCCCGGACTTTATATATACGGTAGATAAAAAAATTATGAAAATTAAGGAGGGACAACCATGAAAAGTTATATAGCTAAACCAGCTGACGTACAAAGAAACTGGTACGTAGTTGATGCTGAAGGAAAAACATTAGGTCGTCTTGCTACAGAAATAGCAACTATATTAAGAGGAAAACATAAACCAACATTTACACCACACGTAGACGGTGGAGATTTTGTTGTTGTTGTAAACGCAGCAAAAGTAGTTTTAACAGGAAAGAAATTAGATCAAAAATTATATAGATACCACACTGGTTATGTAGGTGGATTAAAAGAAATAACTTACAGAGAAATGATGGAAAAGAAACCAGAAGAAGTAGTAGCACATGCAGTTAGCGGAATGTTACCAAAAAATAAATTAAGAAGCAGAATGATGACTAGATTAAGAGTATTCGCAGGTGCTGAACATACACATGCAGCTCAAAACCCAGTTGAATTAAACGTATAGGATTAATAGGTGAAAGGAGGAGTTATCATGGAAAAAGTTCAATTCTACGGAACAGGAAGAAGAAAAAGCTCTGTAGCTAGAGTTAGATTAGTTGCAGGTGAAGGAAATATAGTAGTTAATGGAAGAGATGTTAATGAATATTTTAACTACGAAACATTAATAAGAGATGTTAAACAACCATTAGTTTTAACTAATAATGAAAATAAATACGATGTAATAGTAAAGGTTGAAGGTGGAGGATTCACTGGACAAGCTGGAGCTATAAGACACGGTATATCAAGAGCTTTATTAAAAGCTGATGCTGAGTTAAGAGGAGACTTAAAGAAAGAAGGATTCTTAACAAGAGATGCAAGAATGAAAGAAAGAAAGAAATATGGTTTAAAAGCTGCAAGAAGAGCGCCTCAGTTCTCAAAAAGATAGTTTTTATTCAATATTGGAAATTTTTCGAATTGTATATACAAGATGTATTTCAACAATATGTTGGAATACATCTTTTTTTATTATAAATTTCAACTAAATAATTTCTCAGGAAATAAAGAAATATTTATTAAAAAGTAAAAAAAGTATCTTATTAAATTGTTAATGAAAACACTATATAAAGCTATAATATGAAGCTATAATATGAAGCTATAAAAAATGGCTAACAACTATTAGTTGTTAGCCTAACTTAATATTGGGTTTTGGAATTATCTATTTGAGATAAATTACTCGCTTATTTATAGTTTTCTGCTCTAACTTGGAAGTATGACTGTGGGTGATTACAAACAGGACATACTTCAGGTGCTATCTTACCTTTATGTATGTGTCCGCAATTTTGACAATGCCAGTAAACTTCACCGTCTTTTTCGAATATAGTTCCATTTTCTAGGTTTTCAAGAAGTTTACGGTATCTTTCTTCGTGTTCTTTTTCAATTTCTCCAACAGCTTTAAATAAATACGCTATTTTATCGAACCCTTCTTCTTTAGCTTCTTTAGCAAAAGTAGCGTACATATCAGTCCATTCGTAATTTTCTCCTGAAGCAGCGTCCTTTAAGTTATCTGGAGTTGATGGCATACCGTCATGTAAAAGTTTGAACCATATTTTAGCATGTTCTTTTTCGTTATTTGCAGTTTCTTCGAATATATCAGCTATTTGATTATATCCTTCTTTCTTTGCTTTAGAAGCATAATAAGTATACTTAGTTCTTGCTTGAGCTTCTCCTGCAAAAGCAGATAGTAAATTTTTTTCTGTTTTACTTCCCTTTAATTCCATAATTATCTCCTCCATTGATTTAACAAATTTAATTTATATAATCAATATCTATTTTTATTTATATTATATATATACCATAAAATGGTAAGTTAAAACATGGAAATGTATTTTTTCTTAATATTTTATTTCTAAGTGAAATGAAATATTAATTGACAGATTGAGTATATTAAATTATGATTATCTTAATTGAATAAAATCTTCAGGGCAGGGTGAAATTCCCTACCGGTGGTTATAGCCCACGAGCCATTATGGCATGATTCGGTGTGATTCCGAGGCCGACAGTAAAGTCTGGATGAAAGAAGATGAAATAATTAATCTAATTTAATTTTTATTAATTTGAATTATATGCTCTGGAATGAATTTATCATTTCAGAGTTTTTTGATTTATAATAAGAATATATTATTAGAATAATCAGTTTATAGAAATTCTGCCTTGAACATATTGTTCGAGGCTTTTTGTATTTGTATGAATTTTGTTGGAGGTGAACTATGATTGATAAAAAATATATGCAAATGGCTTTAGAGCTTGCTAAAAAAGGTTGTGGATTTGTGAATCCGAATCCTATGGTGGGTGCTGTTATTGTAAAGGATAATGAAATAATAGGTCAAGGATATCACAAAGCTTATGGAATGTTTCATGGGGAACGAAATGCAATTAAAAATTGTAAAAAATCACCCAAAGGGGCAACTATATATGTAACATTAGAACCTTGCTGTCATTATGGAAAAACACCACCATGTACTCAGGCGATAATAGAAGTTGGTATAAGTAAAGTTGTTATAGGATCATCAGATGCAAATCCATTAGTAAGAGGAAAAGGAATAGAAGAACTTCGAAATAATGGAGTGGAAGTAATAGAAGGACTTTTAAAAGAAGAGTGTGATGATTTAAATGAAGTATTTTTTCATTATATAAAAACAAAAAGACCTTATGTTGTAATGAAGTATGCAATGACAATGGATGGTAAAATTGCAACTTATACTAATCAGTCTAAATGGATAACAGGGGAAGCTTCGAGAAAGAGAGTACATGAAGATAGACATAAATATAGCGGAATAATGGTGGGAATAGGAACTGTATTGCTAGATGATCCTATGCTTAATTGTAGATTAGATAATGGTAAAAATCCTACAAGAATAATATGTGACTCTAATCTAAGAACACCTATTGACAGCAAGATAGTAAGTACAGCTCATGGGATACCGACAATAATAGCTACAAGTGAAAGTGGTAAAGATAAACATAAAACATACACAGATAAAGGATGTAAGATTATAGTTGTACCTAAAAAAGATGATCATATTGATTTGAAAGAATTAATGATTATATTAGGAAAAGAACAAATAGATAGTGTTCTTTTAGAGGGTGGTGGAACTTTAAATTGGTCGGCGTTAAACAGTGGTATAGTTAATAAAGTTCAAACCTATATTGCACCGAAAATATTTGGAGGCATAAATGCTAAGTCTCCAGTATCAGGAAGAGGTGTAGATAATCCTAAGAATTCATTTTATTTAAAGAATACAAAAATAATAAAAATAGATGAAGATGTATTAATAGAAAGTGAGGTGGCGCATAAATGTTCACAGGGATAATAGAGGAAATAGGAATAATACAAAGTATAAAAAAAAATAATAAATCTTCCGTGCTTTCTATACAAGGTAAAAAAATATTTGAAGATATTCATATAGGGGATAGTATTTCTGTAAATGGTGTGTGCCTTACTGTAACTACATTTAGCAACAAAACTTTTACAGCTGATGTAATGAATGAAACTCTGAGTAGATCTTCATTGGGAAGTTTGAAAAATGGGAGTTATGTAAATTTAGAAAGAGCAATGTCTTCAAGTGGTAGGTTTGGTGGTCATATTGTATCAGGGCATATTGATGGAACTGGAAGAATAATAAAAATTAAAAGAGATGATAATGCAATTTGGTATACGATCATAGTAGAGGATAGCTTAATAAGGTATATAGTAGAAAAAGGATCTGTTGCTATAGATGGAATAAGTTTAACTATTGCAAATGTAAATAAAAATAGTTTTAGTGTATCGATTATTCCTCACACATCACAGGAAACTATACTTTCCCACAGGTTAGTTGGGGATATTGTGAATATCGAAAATGATGTTATAGGTAAGTATGTGGAAAAGTTAATAACTTTTGAAAAAAACAAAAAAGATGAAAGTAATATAACAATGGATTTCTTAATAAATAATGGTTTTTAGGAGGCATAAGAATGTTTGAGTTTAATAAAGTAGAAGAAGCTTTACAAGATCTTCGAGAAGGAAAAATAATAATTGTTACTGATGATGAAGATAGAGAAAATGAAGGTGACTTTATATGTGCAGCTGAATTTGCGACAACAAAAAATGTGAATTTTATGGCTACTCATGCGAAAGGCCTTATATGTATGCCTATGAGTAAAGAAATTTGTGATAAATTGCAACTTACTCAAATGGTATCCAATAATACAGATAATCACAGTACGGCTTTTACAGTTTCCATAGACCATGTGGATACAACGACAGGAATATCTGCACTAGAAAGAAGTATAACAGCTATGAAATGTGTGGATGAAAACTCTAAGCCAGAAGATTTTAGAAGACCAGGTCACATGTTTCCACTTTTGGCAAAGAAAAATGGAGTATTAGAGCGTAATGGACATACAGAAGCTACTGTTGATTTAATGAAATTAGCAGGACTGAAAGAATGCGGATTATGTTGCGAGATTATGAGAGATGATGGAACTATGATGCGCACAATAGAATTAATAGAGTTAGCTAAAAAATGGGACCTAAAATTTATAACTATAAAAGATTTACAAGATTATAGGAAAAAGCATGACAATCTTGTAGAGTGTATAGCCAATACAAAAATGCCAACAGCATATGGAGATTTTAGAGCATATGGATATATAAATAAATTAAATGGAGAACATCACGTAGCTTTAGTGAAAGGAGATATAAATGATGGGGAAGATATATTGTGTCGTGTACATTCAGAGTGTTTAACTGGAGATGCTTTTGGTTCACTAAGATGTGATTGTGGAGAACAATTTGCTGCTGCTATGAGACAAATAGAAGAGGAGGAAAGAGGAATACTTCTTTATATGAGACAAGAAGGACGTGGCATAGGTCTTATAAATAAACTTCGTGCTTATGAGTTACAAGATCAAGGCATGGATACTTTAGAAGCTAATTTGGCTCTTGGATTTGAAGGCGATATGAGGGAATATTTCATAGGAGCTCAAATATTAAGAGACTTAGGTATAAAAACTCTAAGATTACTCACAAATAACCCTGAAAAGATATATGGACTATCAGGGTTTGGTATGGAAATTGTAGAAAGAGTACCAATACAAATGAATCCAACTATAAATGATGTGTTTTATTTAAGAACAAAGCAAGAAAAAATGGGCCATATTTTAAATTATTAAAATTCACTTAGTTCATATCGTCAACGAGATGCCTTCGCTACAGCTTCAGGCAAATCCGTTGCTCAAAATAAAATTTACTTAGTTTAAAATTATAAAAGGAGATAAAAAGCATGAAAATATATGAAGGAAAATTAGTATCAAAGGATGTAAAAATAGGTATAATAGCAGCTCGTTTTAATGAATTTATAACATCTAAGCTATTGGGTGGAGCGGTAGATGCTCTAAAACGACATGATGTAGATGAAGATAATATAGAAGTTGCATGGGTACCGGGAGCATTTGAAATACCTCTAATAGCATCAAAAATGGCAAAAAGTAATAAATATGATGCAATAATATGCTTAGGAGCAGTAATTCGCGGAAATACAACGCACTATGATTACGTATGCAGTGAAGTATCAAAAGGAATTGCTCATGTATCACTGAACAGTGATATACCAGTGATGTTTGGGGTTATAACTACAGAAAATATAGAACAAGCCATAGAGCGTGCAGGAACTAAAGCCGGAAATAAAGGATTTGATTGTGCAGTAGGCGCCATAGAAATGATTAATTTGATAAGAGAAATAGAGGCATAGTAAATATTAATTGATTAGAAGCTCATAGCACTTTTGCTGTGAGTTTTTTTGTAAGAATTCCTTAAGAAATAGAGTAACTATTATGTAAGAATTATATTCTATTATATTAGTATAGACAAAAAATGTATAAAAAGATAGAAAGGGGTGAACATGATTGTTACAATAGCATTATCAAATGTGGAAAATATACGGGAATCGATAACCTTTAATAAATTCATTAGGCACACTTGTAGGTTTTATGATTTATATACATCTAAAAAAATATTAAAAAGTATGAAAGTTATAAAAGTATGTGATTCTAGTGTATAATACAAGTGATAATGAATTGTATAAAGGAGATGAGGCGAATGTACAATATATTAGTAGTAGATGATGATAAAGAAATAGTTGAATCGATAGAGATATTTTTAAGAAATGAAGGTTATAACGTATATAAAGCATACAACGGGATAGAAGCTTTAGATGTACTAGTGAACAAAGATGTTCACCTAATACTTATGGATATAATGATGCCAAAACTAGATGGAATAAAAGCAACAATAAAAATAAGAGAAGAAAAAAATATACCAATTATATTAGTTTCAGCAAAGAGTGAAGATACAGATAAAATAATGGGACTTAATATAGGAGCAGATGATTATATAACAAAGCCATTTAACTTATTAGAACTTATAGCTAGAGTGAAATCAAATTTAAGGAGATATGTAGCATTAGGAACCTATAATAATGAAAACACAAATAATAAAGAAGTATTAATTAGTGGTGGTTTAGAATTAAATACGTCTACAAAAGAAGTAAAAGTAGATGGACAAACAGTGAAAGTAACTCCTATAGAGTTTAAAATATTAAACTTACTTATTGCCAATAAAGGAAGGGTGTTTTCCATAGATGAAATATACGAGAAAGTATGGAATGAAGAAAGTTTTAATGTGGAAAATACAGTAGCAGTTCATATTAGAAGAATAAGAGAAAAAATTGAGATAAATCCAAAAGAACCAAGATATTTAAAAGTAGTATGGGGAGTGGGATACAAAATTGAAAAACTATAATGGGAAAGTATTTAGGGAACGAAGCTTAATGTTTAATTTTATATTTGTATTAATAATGTTTGCCATAACTCAGATAATAGGAATTATAATATGTTTTAATTATGGTGGCATGAATATATTTATAGATACAGTAGTTATACTTATTTTAAACTATATATTATATAAAGCATTAAGATTTTAAACAAAAAAGGAGATTATATGAAAGGAAACAAAGGATTTAAGTTTATTAACTTAGTAATCATGTTTATATGTATATCAGCATTTTTAGCAATGATACCTACAACAATTAATTTATTCGTTAAAGGTGCGGGAGTATTTACAAGTTATATGCATAAAGGACAATTTGCTATAGAAAATGAGTTTTATAAAAGTAGAGCTTTTGATAATAACTTAATAAGCTATTTAACATCAATTACAAGTGGAAGTGTAGAAGGAACAGATAAAAAATCCTCTGATGGAGATGCAAACAATATAAAAGAACGAAGAACATATTCAAGAGAGGAATTGAAACAAATCTCAAACCTTAATTATTTTATTATAAATAAAGATACAGATGAAATTTATACAAATACAGGCATTAAGACATCAAAAGAATTTCTAAATAAATACAAAGGAGAATGTGATGTAAGAATATCATCTAAAGATCATAATGTTAGCTATTCTAAATCATTCAATAACAATGAATATAAAGATTCAAATGTAAATGATGAATTAGGCTCTGTTATGCAACTAAAAAATGGTGATATATACATGTCCATACCTGAAAATTTTGAACATGCTTCTGGTATATATGACAGAATATATGAAGCAAAAAGTAATTTTAATAGAGATATAGTGTTTGTTCAAATAATATCAGCAACTTTAGGCTTTTCATTGATATTAGGAACAATATCCACATTTTTATATAAAAAAAGTAAAGCAGAACTATTTGATAAAGATAGTTTTTGGTTGAAACTTAGCAAATTTATACCTTTAGAATTATATATAGTAGGGTTAATATGTGCAGTAGTATTTGTAATACAAAGTGTTGATTATTATTATGACTTGGTTAGTAGTTTTACATTTAGTTTTTTAGGGATAGGTTTTATTTGTACTGTGTTTTATATATTTAACAAGCAAATTAACAGTTATGATAACAAGTTAGAGTTCTTCAAAACAACTTTTGTTTATAGAGTATTTAAATTTTTAAAAAAATCATTAGTAAAGACATCAAAACTTACAAGAAGCATGCCTTTATCAAAGAGAATAGTAGGGCTAACTATAATATGCATAGCAGTTAATTTATTTTTAATGATAATTGCAATAGGTAGCTATAATCCTTTTATTGCAATTATATCATCTGGTTTAACGATAGGTGGACTATCTTATTATATATTAAAAAAACTATGGTACCTGTCTTATATAATGGATGGTACTCAGAGAATAAAAAATGGAGATATTCATCATAAGCTAAAGCTAATAGGTGAAGATAATTTTACAACTTTAGCAGATAATATAAATAACATAAGAGATGGGTTAGATAAAGCTATAGATAATCAACTTAAAAGTGAAAGAATGAAATCAGAACTTATTACAAATGTATCTCATGATTTAAAAACTCCGTTAACTTCTATAATAAACTATGTGGAATTAATAAAAAAAGAAGAAAATATTAGTCCGGGGTATTTAAAAGACTACGTAAATGTGCTGGATTCAAAATCAAAAAGATTAAAGATACTAATAGAAGATTTATTTGAAGCTAGTAAAGCTAGTAGTGGTAATATAGAATTAAATATGGAGAAAATAGATCTTACTCAATTACTAAGACAATCCATTGGAGAAATGGAAGAAAAATTATCAGAAGCTAGTTTAGATTTAAAAATAAATATGCCAGAAGAGAAAACTTATGTAAGAGCGGATGGACGAAGATTATATAGAGTTCTTGAAAATTTATTAATTAATATATCTAAGTATTCTTTACCAAATACAAGAGTATATATAGATATAATTGAAGAAGATAACAAGGTTAAATTGACAATGAAAAATATATCTTCATATGAATTGAATTTTGATCCAGAAGAAATAATGGAAAGGTTTAAAAGAGCTGATGATTCTAGGAATACCGAGGGTAGTGGATTGGGTCTTGCTATAGCAAGAGATTTAGTCAACTTACAAGGAGGAACTTTCTCTATAGATATAGATGGAGATTTATTTAAGTCTATAGTTGAGTTTGATATAATAAGATAAGTTTAAATGTATAGGGAGATACTTTTATAGTATGTCCCTTTTTAATTGAAATAAAGTAATAAATCAAGACAAACCTCAATATAAATATATGGGGTGATAATATGAGCAAATTAAGTAAAAAAATAATATTTGGAATAATATCATTGGCATTGATAATAGTATCAATAATAGAAATAAAAACCGCATCGGAAGATGTAATTAAACTGATGCCAATAACCAGTAAAACAATAATTGTAGATGCAGGACATGGAGGAATAGATCCAGGTGCAATGACAGATGACCAATCAATAAAAGAAAAAGACATTAATCTAAAAATAGCGAAGAAAGTAAAAGAATTAATAGAAGCTAGCGGTGCAACTGTAATATTGACAAGAAATGATGATACAAGCTTATATACTGAAGAAGCAGGAAAAACTATTAGACAAAAATATAATGAAAATCTGAAAAATAGAAAAAAAATAATTGATGAGTCTTCAGCAGATATGTTTGTATCTATACATCTTAATAAATTTCAACAATCAAAATATTATGGGGCTCAAACGTTTTATTGTGAAGGTAAAGAAGATGATAAGGAACTAGCGACTTATATTCAAAGCGAACTAAAAAGGGTAGTTGATAAGACCAATAATAGAGAAATAAAACCTAGAAACGATATTTACTTAATAAAAGATAATCAGATACCTTCCACATTAATAGAATGTGGATTTCTTTCAAATGATAAAGAGGCTAAGTTATTAAATGATGAAGAATATCAAGATCAAATAGCATGGGCTATTTATGTTGGTATACAAAAATATTTTAGTGAAAATAATTAAAATTAGAATACATATTTTTTATATAAAAAGTTATAAAACCAAACAGGTTTTATAACTTTTTATATTTAATGCTATATAATTATTAAAAATATAAATGGTAAAATTGTTAAAAAATTGGTATATTACTAGGTTAAGAGTATACTATAACATTTATAAAATTAAAATGTATAAAAACTTTTGTAAAAAGTGTTGACGTATTTTATTTAAAATGGTAAAGTAATACTTGTCCTTGAAACAGGGACAAAAGGTCAACAAAAACTTGTTAAAAAAGTAGTTGACAAAGAAAAACAGCTTTGGTAGAATAAAGAAGCTGAAACAAGCAAAGAACTTTGAAAATTAAACAGTAGGTTAACAATAAATTAATTCTTTAAGAATTAAACTGAAACAACAAACAAACCAAGCCAGATATTCAGATAATGATTAGTCTGAGCAATGGACAACTTTTTTATGAGAGTTTGATCCTGGCTCAGGATGAACGCTGGCGGCGTGCCTAACACATGCAAGTCGAGCGATTCACTTCGGTGAAGAGCGGCGGACGGGTGAGTAACGCGTGGGTAACCTGCCTCATACACATGGATAACATACCGAAAGGTATGCTAATACAGGATAATATAAGAGATTCACATGTATTTCTTATCAAAGCTCCGGCGGTATGAGATGGACCCGCGTCTGATTAGCTAGTTGGTAAGGTAACGGCTTACCAAGGCGACGATCAGTAGCCGACCTGAGAGGGTGATCGGCCACATTGGAACTGAGACACGGTCCAAACTCCTACGGGAGGCAGCAGTGGGGAATATTGCACAATGGGCGAAAGCCTGATGCAGCAACGCCGCGTGAGTGATGAAGGCCTTCGGGTCGTAAAACTCTGTCCTCAAGGAAGATAATGACGGTACTTGAGGAGGAAGCCCCGGCTAACTACGTGCCAGCAGCCGCGGTAATACGTAGGGGGCTAGCGTTATCCGGATTTACTGGGCGTAAAGGGTGCGTAGGTGGTTTCTTAAGTCAGGAGTGAAAGGCTACGGCTCAACCGTAGTAAGCTCTTGAAACTGGGAGACTTGAGTGCAGGAGAGGAAAGTGGAATTCCTAGTGTAGCGGTGAAATGCGTAGATATTAGGAGGAACACCAGTAGCGAAGGCGGCTTTCTGGACTGTAACTGACACTGAGGCACGAAAGCGTGGGGAGCGAACAGGATTAGATACCCTGGTAGTCCACGCCGTAAACGATGAGTACTAGGTGTCGGGGGTTACCCCCCTCGGTGCCGCAGCTAACGCATTAAGTACTCCGCCTGGGGAGTACGCTCGCAAGAGTGAAACTCAAAGGAATTGACGGGGACCCGCACAAGTAGCGGAGCATGTGGTTTAATTCGAAGCAACGCGAAGAACCTTACCTAAGCTTGACATCCTTTTGACCGATGCCTAATCGCATTTTTCCCTTCGGGGACAGAAGTGACAGGTGGTGCATGGTTGTCGTCAGCTCGTGTCGTGAGATGTTGGGTTAAGTCCCGCAACGAGCGCAACCCTTGCCTTTAGTTGCCAGCATTAAGTTGGGCACTCTAGAGGGACTGCCAGGGATAACCTGGAGGAAGGTGGGGATGACGTCAAATCATCATGCCCCTTATGCTTAGGGCTACACACGTGCTACAATGGGTGGTACAGAGGGCAGCCAAGTCGTGAGGCCGAGCTAATCCCTTAAAGCCATTCTCAGTTCGGATTGTAGGCTGAAACTCGCCTACATGAAGCTGGAGTTACTAGTAATCGCAGATCAGAATGCTGCGGTGAATGCGTTCCCGGGTCTTGTACACACCGCCCGTCACACCACGGAAGTTGGGGGCGCCCGAAGCCACTTAGCTAACCCTTTTGGGAAGCGAGTGTCGAAGGTGAAATCAATAACTGGGGTGAAGTCGTAACAAGGTAGCCGTATCGGAAGGTGCGGCTGGATCACCTCCTTTCTAGGGAGAATTAACCTACTGTTTAATTTTGAGGGTTCTTTATGAAAACTCAAAATTAGTGCTTATTAAGTAAGCATTTTAGTACTTTGAAAACTGCATAACATTTAGTGATATGACATTATATAAAGAAGAAGATAAACTTCTTAAAAAATATATCATATAAAGAAGATAACTTTTAAAAATATCAAATTTAATAACTGGTCAAGTTATTAAGGGTGTAGGGCGAATGCCTTGGCACTAGGAGCCGATGAAGGACGCGATAAGCTGCGATAAGCTTGGGGGAGTTGCACGTAAACTGTGATCCCAAGATTTCCGAATGAGGAAACTCACTTAGAGTAATGTCTAAGTATCGTATAGTGAATACATAGCTATGCGAGGGGAACCCGGGGAACTGAAACATCTAAGTACCCGGAGGAAGAGAAAGAAATTCGATTCCGTAAGTAGCGGCGAGCGAACGCGGAACAGGCCAAACCAGTGAAGTTTTCTTCACTGGGGTTGCGGACATATCATAACGGAGAGGCTATTGTAGACGAAGAGAGTTGGAAAGCTCCGCTATAAAGTGTAAAAGCCACGTAGTCAAAACAAGAAGACTTCAGATATGATCCAGAGTACCACGGGACACGTGAAACCCTGTGGGAAGCAGGAGGGACCATCCTCCAAGCCTAAATACTACCTAGTGACCGATAGCGTATAGTACCGTGAGGGAAAGGTGAAAAGAACCCCGGGAGGGGAGTGAAAGAGAACCTGAAACCCTACACTTACAAGCTGTAGGAGCACATTATTTGTGTGACTGCGTACTTTTTGTAGAACGGGCCAACGAGTTACGTTACCTAGCAAGGTTAAGCACTTAAGGTGTGGAGCCGCAGCGAAAGCGAGTCTTAACTGGGCGTATAGTTAGTTGACGTAGACCCGAAACCGGGCGACCTATCCATGGGCAGGTTGAAGCGAAAGTAAAATTTCGTGGAGGACCGAACCCACGAGCGTTGAAAAGCTCGGGGATGACCTGTGGATAGCGGTGAAATTCCAATCGAGCCCGGAGATAGCTGGTTCTCTCCGAAATAGCTTTAGGGCTAGCCTCAAGATTTAGAGAAACGGGGGTAGAGCACTGAATGTCCTAGGGGGTATTGCACTTACCGAAGACTATCAAACTCCGAATACCGTATTCTTATGCTTGGGAGTCAGACTGTGGGTGATAAGATTCATAGTCAAAAGGGCAACAGCCCAGATCGTCAGCTAAGGTCCCTAAATGTACGTTAAGTGGTAAAGGATGTGGGATTGCACAGACAACCAGGATGTTGGCTTAGAAGCAGCCACTCATTTAAAGAGTGCGTAATAGCTCACTGGTCGAGTGATCCTGCGCCGAAAATTTCCGGGGCTAAAACGTACTACCGAAGCTACGGCATCATTTATGATGGGTAGGAGAGCTTTCTATATGGATTGAAGCATTACCGTAAGGAGATGTGGACTGTATAGAAGTGAGAATGTTGGCATGAGTAGCGAGATGTGGGTGAGAATCCCACAGGCCGTAAACCCAAGGTTTCCAGGGGAAGGTTCGTCCGCCCTGGGTTAGTCAGGACCTAAGCCGAGGCCGAAAGGCGTAGGTGATGGACAACAGGTTGATATTCCTGTACCACCAATAACCGTTTGAGAAATGGGATGACACAGTAGGATAAGCTAACCGCACTGTTGGTTATGTGCGGGCAAGTATTGAGGCAGTTCAGGTAGGCAAATCCGCCTGAATAATGCTGGAGTACGATGCGGAGCGAAATTTAGTAGCGAAGTAGCTGATTTCACACTGTCGAGAAAAGTCTCTATCGAGGTTAAAGGTGCCTGTACCGCAAACCGACACAGGTGGGTGAGGAGAGTATCCTAAGGCCAGCCAGAGAACTGTTGTTAAGGAACTCGGCAAAATGACCCCGTAACTTAGGGAGAAGGGGTGCCATGGAAACATGGCCGCAGAGAATAGGCCCAAGCGACTGTTTACCAAAAACATAGGTTTCTGCTAAGTCGCAAGACGATGTATAGGAGCTGACGCCTGCCCGGTGCTGGAAGGTTAAGGGGATCTGTTAGGGTAACCGAAGCAGTGAACTTAAGCCCCAGTAAACGGCGGCCGTAACTATAACGGTCCTAAGGTAGCGAAATTCCTTGTCGGGTAAGTTCCGACCCGCACGAAAGGCGTAACGATTTGGGCACTGTCTCAACAACAGACTGGGTGAAATTGTAATACCGGTGAAGATGCCGGTTACCTGCGACAGGACGGAAAGACCCCATGGAGCTTTACTGTAGCTTGACATTGAGTCTCGGTGCTACATGTACAGGATAGGTGGGAGGCTATGAAGCATGGACGTCAGTCTGTGTGGAGCCATCCTTGGGATACCACCCTTGTAGTACTGGGATTCTAACCAGCTGCCTTGAATCAGGTAGTGGGACACTGTCAGGTGGACAGTTTGACTGGGGCGGTCGCCTCCTAAAGAGTAACGGAGGCGCTCAAAGGTTCTCTCAGTACGGTCGGAAATCGTACGTAGAGTGTAAAGGCAGAAGAGAGCTTGATTGCAAGACATACAGGTCGAGCAAGGACGAAAGTCGGACTTAGTGATCCGGTGGTACCGCATGGAAGGGCCATCGCTCAACGGATAAAAGCTACCCTGGGGATAACAGGCTGATCTCCCCCAAGAGTCCACATCGACGGGGAGGTTTGGCACCTCGATGTCGGCTCATCACATCCTGGGGCTGTAGTAGGTCCCAAGGGTTGGGCTGTTCGCCCATTAAAGTGGTACGCGAGCTGGGTTCAGAACGTCGTGAGACAGTTCGGTCCCTATCCGTCGCAGGCGTAGGAAATTTGAGGAGACCTGTCCTTAGTACGAGAGGACCGGGATGGACGTACCGCTGGTGTACCAGTTGTTCTGCCAAGGGCATAGCTGGGTAGCTAAGTACGGAAAGGATAAGCGCTGAAAGCATCTAAGCGCGAAGCCTACTTCAAGATAAGATTTCCCACCGTAAGGTTAAGACCCCATGAAGACTACATGGTTGATAGGTCAGAGGTGGAAGTGTGGTAACATATGTAGCTTACTGATACTAATAGGTCGAGGACTTGACCAATAAATATGATGTAAACATTAAATGTTAGCAGTTTTGAAAGTACTAACAAAAGTTAATACTTTATATAAAGATTATGTGGTTATTATAGCAAAGAGGATACACCTGTTCCCATTCCGAACACAGAAGTTAAGCTCTTGAGCGGCGATGGTACTTGGGGGGCGACCCTCTGGGAGAGTAGCACGTAGCCACGTAATCTTTTTTATTGTTTAAAATATTTTAGCATGCCTATTTGGTATGCTTTTTTATTTAACTTTATCATGTTTACTATATGAAAAACATAAATTTTACTACTGTGTTTTATGCTATTTATATCACATTTATTAGGTATAATGATTAAAATATTTTAAACTATTATTAAAAAAACAAAATTAATGAAAAAGTAAGTAACAATAGATTTTACGAAGGATAAAAATGAATAACAATATAAAATATTTTGAGTTTATAAAAATGGAACTTAGATATTTAAAATTAATTAATATAGGAAAAGAGTTATTCTTTATAGTAATATAGAATGAATACAAACTACGATTGGTAATGAAGATAGTCTTATTATTTTTGTAAGGTTGTTAATGATATAAGTTATTTAATTAAAGTATTTAGCAGGTGTAATTGATATAAATAATGAAAAAATCATTTTAGTTGCATATAGTATTAAAAAAATATTGATTTATTTATGAAAAACAGAAGTTAAGGGACTAAGTGATTATAATTAAATAACTATGAAAAATTAGGAATAATTGTTTTTATTTTGAGTATATTAATAGATGCGAATAAAATATAAAATGACAAATAGTTATTATTTTAGTAAAAAAATATAAAAAAAGTTATTCACATTATTAACCGGTAGTTGTTAATAAAAACTACTGATTGATAATATAAGCTCATTTAAGACTGTTTATAATGTGGATAAAATATAAATAGTATGTTAATAAGTTTTTTATAAAATTAGAGTATAAAAAAAGTTTTAAAAAACTATTGACCATCAATTAATAGAATGATATAGTATTACTTGTCCTTGAGACAGGGACAAAAGGTCAACAAAAACTTCTTAAAAAAGTAGTTGACAAAGAAAAACAGCTTTGGTAGAATAAAGAAGCTGAAACAAGCAAAGAACTTTGAAAATTAAACAGTAGGTTAACAATAAATTAATTCTTTAAGAATTAAACTGAAACAACAAACAAACCAAGCCAGATATTCAGATAATGATTAGTCTGAGCGATGGACAACTTTTTTATGAGAGTTTGATCCTGGCTCAGGATGAACGCTGGCGGCGTGCCTAACACATGCAAGTCGAGCGATTCACTTCGGTGAAGAGCGGCGGACGGGTGAGTAACGCGTGGGTAACCTGCCTCATACACATGGATAACATACCGAAAGGTATGCTAATACAGGATAACATAAGAAATTCACATGTATTTCTTATCAAAGCTCCGGCGGTATGAGATGGACCCGCGTCTGATTAGCTAGTTGGTAAGGTAACGGCTTACCAAGGCGACGATCAGTAGCCGACCTGAGAGGGTGATCGGCCACATTGGAACTGAGACACGGTCCAAACTCCTACGGGAGGCAGCAGTGGGGAATATTGCACAATGGGCGAAAGCCTGATGCAGCAACGCCGCGTGAGTGATGAAGGCCTTCGGGTCGTAAAACTCTGTCCTCAAGGAAGATAATGACGGTACTTGAGGAGGAAGCCCCGGCTAACTACGTGCCAGCAGCCGCGGTAATACGTAGGGGGCTAGCGTTATCCGGATTTACTGGGCGTAAAGGGTGCGTAGGTGGTTTCTTAAGTCAGGAGTGAAAGGCTACGGCTCAACCGTAGTAAGCTCTTGAAACTGGGAGACTTGAGTGCAGGAGAGGAAAGTGGAATTCCTAGTGTAGCGGTGAAATGCGTAGATATTAGGAGGAACACCAGTAGCGAAGGCGGCTTTCTGGACTGTAACTGACACTGAGGCACGAAAGCGTGGGGAGCGAACAGGATTAGATACCCTGGTAGTCCACGCCGTAAACGATGAGTACTAGGTGTCGGGGGTTACCCCCCTCGGTGCCGCAGCTAACGCATTAAGTACTCCGCCTGGGGAGTACGCTCGCAAGAGTGAAACTCAAAGGAATTGACGGGGACCCGCACAAGTAGCGGAGCATGTGGTTTAATTCGAAGCAACGCGAAGAACCTTACCTAAGCTTGACATCCTTTTGACCGATGCCTAATCGCATTTTTCCCTTCGGGGACAGAAGTGACAGGTGGTGCATGGTTGTCGTCAGCTCGTGTCGTGAGATGTTGGGTTAAGTCCCGCAACGAGCGCAACCCTTGCCTTTAGTTGCCAGCATTAAGTTGGGCACTCTAGAGGGACTGCCAGGGATAACCTGGAGGAAGGTGGGGATGACGTCAAATCATCATGCCCCTTATGCTTAGGGCTACACACGTGCTACAATGGGTGGTACAGAGGGCAGCCAAGTCGTGAGGCCGAGCTAATCCCTTAAAGCCATTCTCAGTTCGGATTGTAGGCTGAAACTCGCCTACATGAAGCTGGAGTTACTAGTAATCGCAGATCAGAATGCTGCGGTGAATGCGTTCCCGGGTCTTGTACACACCGCCCGTCACACCACGGAAGTTGGGGGCGCCCGAAGCCACTTAGCTAACCCTTTTGGGAAGCGAGTGTCGAAGGTGAAATCAATAACTGGGGTGAAGTCGTAACAAGGTAGCCGTATCGGAAGGTGCGGCTGGATCACCTCCTTTCTAGGGAGAATTAACCTACTGTTTAATTTTGAGGGTTCTTTATGAAAACTCAAAATTAGTGCTTATTAAGTAAGCATTTTAGTACTTTGAAAACTGCATAACATTTAGTGATATGACATTATATAAAGAAGAAGATAAACTTCTTAAAAAATATATCATATAAAGAAGATAACTTTTAAAAATATCAAATTTAATAACTGGTCAAGTTATTAAGGGTGTAGGGCGAATGCCTTGGCACTAGGAGCCGATGAAGGACGCGATAAGCTGCGATAAGCTTGGGGGAGTTGCACGTAAACTGTGATCCCAAGATTTCCGAATGAGGAAACTCACTTAGAGTAATGTCTAAGTATCGTATAGTGAATACATAGCTATGCGAGGGGAACCCGGGGAACTGAAACATCTAAGTACCCGGAGGAAGAGAAAGAAATTCGATTCCGTAAGTAGCGGCGAGCGAACGCGGAACAGGCCAAACCAGTGAAGTTTTCTTCACTGGGGTTGCGGACATATCATAACGGAGAGGCTATTGTAGACGAAGAGAGTTGGAAAGCTCCGCTATAAAGTGTAAAAGCCACGTAGTCAAAACAAGAAGACTTCAGATATGATCCAGAGTACCACGGGACACGTGAAACCCTGTGGGAAGCAGGAGGGACCATCCTCCAAGCCTAAATACTACCTAGTGACCGATAGCGTATAGTACCGTGAGGGAAAGGTGAAAAGAACCCCGGGAGGGGAGTGAAAGAGAACCTGAAACCCTACACTTACAAGCTGTAGGAGCACATTATTTGTGTGACTGCGTACTTTTTGTAGAACGGGCCAACGAGTTACGTTACCTAGCAAGGTTAAGCACTTAAGGTGTGGAGCCGCAGCGAAAGCGAGTCTTAACTGGGCGTATAGTTAGTTGACGTAGACCCGAAACCGGGCGACCTATCCATGGGCAGGTTGAAGCGAAAGTAAAATTTCGTGGAGGACCGAACCCACGAGCGTTGAAAAGCTCGGGGATGACCTGTGGATAGCGGTGAAATTCCAATCGAGCCCGGAGATAGCTGGTTCTCTCCGAAATAGCTTTAGGGCTAGCCTCAAGATTTAGAGAAACGGGGGTAGAGCACTGAATGTCCTAGGGGGTATTGCACTTACCGAAGACTATCAAACTCCGAATACCGTATTCTTATGCTTGGGAGTCAGACTGTGGGTGATAAGATTCATAGTCAAAAGGGCAACAGCCCAGATCGTCAGCTAAGGTCCCTAAATGTACGTTAAGTGGTAAAGGATGTGGGATTGCACAGACAACCAGGATGTTGGCTTAGAAGCAGCCACTCATTTAAAGAGTGCGTAATAGCTCACTGGTCGAGTGATCCTGCGCCGAAAATTTCCGGGGCTAAAACGTACTACCGAAGCTACGGCATCATTTATGATGGGTAGGAGAGCTTTCTATATGGATTGAAGCATTACCGTAAGGAGATGTGGACTGTATAGAAGTGAGAATGTTGGCATGAGTAGCGAGATGTGGGTGAGAATCCCACAGGCCGTAAACCCAAGGTTTCCAGGGGAAGGTTCGTCCGCCCTGGGTTAGTCAGGACCTAAGCCGAGGCCGAAAGGCGTAGGTGATGGACAACAGGTTGATATTCCTGTACCACCAATAACCGTTTGAGAAATGGGATGACACAGTAGGATAAGCTAACCGCACTGTTGGTTATGTGCGGGCAAGTATTGAGGCAGTTCAGGTAGGCAAATCCGCCTGAATAATGCTGGGGTACGATGCGGAGCGAAATTTAGTAGCGAAGTAGCTGATTTCACACTGTCGAGAAAAGTCTCTATCGAGGTTAAAGGTGCCTGTACCGCAAACCGACACAGGTGGGTGAGGAGAGTATCCTAAGGCCAGCCAGAGAACTGTTGTTAAGGAACTCGGCAAAATGACCCCGTAACTTAGGGAGAAGGGGTGCCATGGAAACATGGCCGCAGAGAATAGGCCCAAGCGACTGTTTACCAAAAACATAGGTTTCTGCTAAGTCGCAAGACGATGTATAGGAGCTGACGCCTGCCCGGTGCTGGAAGGTTAAGGGGATCTGTTAGGGTAACCGAAGCAGTGAACTTAAGCCCCAGTAAACGGCGGCCGTAACTATAACGGTCCTAAGGTAGCGAAATTCCTTGTCGGGTAAGTTCCGACCCGCACGAAAGGCGTAACGATTTGGGCACTGTCTCAACAACAGACTGGGTGAAATTGTAATACCGGTGAAGATGCCGGTTACCTGCGACAGGACGGAAAGACCCCATGGAGCTTTACTGTAGCTTGACATTGAGTCTCGGTGCTACATGTACAGGATAGGTGGGAGGCTATGAAGCATGGACGTCAGTCTGTGTGGAGCCATCCTTGGGATACCACCCTTGTAGTACTGGGATTCTAACCAGCTGCCTTGAATCAGGTAGTGGGACACTGTCAGGTGGACAGTTTGACTGGGGCGGTCGCCTCCTAAAGAGTAACGGAGGCGCTCAAAGGTTCTCTCAGTACGGTCGGAAATCGTACGTAGAGTGTAAAGGCAGAAGAGAGCTTGATTGCAAGACATACAGGTCGAGCAAGGACGAAAGTCGGACTTAGTGATCCGGTGGTACCGCATGGAAGGGCCATCGCTCAACGGATAAAAGCTACCCTGGGGATAACAGGCTGATCTCCCCCAAGAGTCCACATCGACGGGGAGGTTTGGCACCTCGATGTCGGCTCATCACATCCTGGGGCTGTAGTAGGTCCCAAGGGTTGGGCTGTTCGCCCATTAAAGTGGTACGCGAGCTGGGTTCAGAACGTCGTGAGACAGTTCGGTCCCTATCCGTCGCAGGCGTAGGAAATTTGAGGAGACCTGTCCTTAGTACGAGAGGACCGGGATGGACGTACCGCTGGTGTACCAGTTGTTCTGCCAAGGGCATAGCTGGGTAGCTAAGTACGGAAAGGATAAGCGCTGAAAGCATCTAAGCGCGAAGCCTACTTCAAGATAAGATTTCCCACCGTAAGGTTAAGACCCCATGAAGACTACATGGTTGATAGGTCAGAGGTGGAAGTGTGGTAACATATGTAGCTTACTGATACTAATAGGTCGAGGACTTGACCAATAAATATGATGGAAACATTAAATGTTAGCAGTTTTGAAAGTACTAACAAAAGTTAATACTTTATATAAAGATTATGTGGTTATTATAGCAAAGAGGATACACCTGTTCCCATTCCGAACACAGAAGTTAAGCTCTTGAGCGGCGATGGTACTTGGGGGGCGACCCTCTGGGAGAGTAGCACGTAGCCACGTAATCTTTTTTATTGTTTAAAATATTTTAGCATGCCTATTTGGTATGCTTTTTTATTTAACTTTATCATGTTTACTATATGAAAAACATAAATTTTACTACTGTGTTTTATGCTATTTATATCACATTTATTAGGTATAATGATTAAAATATTTTAAACTATTATTAAAAAAACAAAATTAATGAAAAAGTAAGTAACAATAGATTTTACGAAGGATAAAAATGAATAACAATATAAAATATTTTGAGTTTATAAAAATGGAACTTAGATATTTAAAATTAATTAATATAGGAAAAGAGTTATTCTTTATAGTAATATAGAATGAATACAAACTACGATTGGTAATGAAGATAGTCTTATTATTTTTGTAAGGTTGTTAATGATATAAGTTATTTAATTAAAGTATTTAGCAGGTGTAATTGATATAAATAATGAAAAAATCATTTTAGTTGCATATAGTATTAAAAAAATATTGATTTATTTATGAAAAACAGAAGTTAAGGGACTAAGTGATTATAATTAAATAACTATGAAAAATTAGGAATAATTGTTTTTATTTTGAGTATATTAATAGATGCGAATAAAATATAAAATGACAAATAGTTATTATTTTAGTAAAAAAATATAAAAAAAGTTATTCACATTATTAACCGGTAGTTGTTAATAAAAACTACTGATTGATAATATAAGCTCATTTAAGACTGTTTATAATGTGGATAAAATATAAATAGTATGTTAATAAGTTTTTTATAAAATTAGAGTATAAAAAAAGTTTTAAAAAACTATTGACCATCAATTAATAGAATGATATAGTATTACTTGTCCTTGAGACAGGGACAAAAGGTCAACAAAAACTTCTTAAAAAAGTAGTTGACAAAGAAAAACAGCTTTGGTAGAATAAAGAAGCTGAAACAAGCAAAGAACTTTGAAAATTAAACAGTAGGTTAACAATAAATTAATTCTTTAAGAATTAAACTGAAACAACAAACAAACCAAGCCAGATATTCAGATAATGATTAGTCTGAGCGATGGACAACTTTTTTATGAGAGTTTGATCCTGGCTCAGGATGAACGCTGGCGGCGTGCCTAACACATGCAAGTCGAGCGATTCACTTCGGTGAAGAGCGGCGGACGGGTGAGTAACGCGTGGGTAACCTGCCTCATACACATGGATAACATACCGAAAGGTATGCTAATACAGGATAACATAAGAAATTCACATGTATTTCTTATCAAAGCTCCGGCGGTATGAGATGGACCCGCGTCTGATTAGCTAGTTGGTAAGGTAACGGCTTACCAAGGCGACGATCAGTAGCCGACCTGAGAGGGTGATCGGCCACATTGGAACTGAGACACGGTCCAAACTCCTACGGGAGGCAGCAGTGGGGAATATTGCACAATGGGCGAAAGCCTGATGCAGCAACGCCGCGTGAGTGATGAAGGCCTTCGGGTCGTAAAACTCTGTCCTCAAGGAAGATAATGACGGTACTTGAGGAGGAAGCCCCGGCTAACTACGTGCCAGCAGCCGCGGTAATACGTAGGGGGCTAGCGTTATCCGGATTTACTGGGCGTAAAGGGTGCGTAGGTGGTTTCTTAAGTCAGGAGTGAAAGGCTACGGCTCAACCGTAGTAAGCTCTTGAAACTGGGAGACTTGAGTGCAGGAGAGGAAAGTGGAATTCCTAGTGTAGCGGTGAAATGCGTAGATATTAGGAGGAACACCAGTAGCGAAGGCGGCTTTCTGGACTGTAACTGACACTGAGGCACGAAAGCGTGGGGAGCGAACAGGATTAGATACCCTGGTAGTCCACGCCGTAAACGATGAGTACTAGGTGTCGGGGGTTACCCCCCTCGGTGCCGCAGCTAACGCATTAAGTACTCCGCCTGGGGAGTACGCTCGCAAGAGTGAAACTCAAAGGAATTGACGGGGACCCGCACAAGTAGCGGAGCATGTGGTTTAATTCGAAGCAACGCGAAGAACCTTACCTAAGCTTGACATCCTTTTGACCGATGCCTAATCGCATTTTTCCCTTCGGGGACAGAAGTGACAGGTGGTGCATGGTTGTCGTCAGCTCGTGTCGTGAGATGTTGGGTTAAGTCCCGCAACGAGCGCAACCCTTGCCTTTAGTTGCCAGCATTAAGTTGGGCACTCTAGAGGGACTGCCAGGGATAACCTGGAGGAAGGTGGGGATGACGTCAAATCATCATGCCCCTTATGCTTAGGGCTACACACGTGCTACAATGGGTGGTACAGAGGGCAGCCAAGTCGTGAGGCCGAGCTAATCCCTTAAAGCCATTCTCAGTTCGGATTGTAGGCTGAAACTCGCCTACATGAAGCTGGAGTTACTAGTAATCGCAGATCAGAATGCTGCGGTGAATGCGTTCCCGGGTCTTGTACACACCGCCCGTCACACCACGGAAGTTGGGGGCGCCCGAAGCCACTTAGCTAACCCTTTTGGGAAGCGAGTGTCGAAGGTGAAATCAATAACTGGGGTGAAGTCGTAACAAGGTAGCCGTATCGGAAGGTGCGGCTGGATCACCTCCTTTCTAGGGAGAATTAACCTACTGTTTAATTTTGAGGGTTCTTTATGAAAACTCAAAATTAGTGCTTATTAAGTAAGCATTTTAGTACTTTGAAAACTGCATAACATTTAGTGATATGACATTATATAAAGAAGAAGATAAACTTCTTAAAAAATATATCATATAAAGAAGATAACTTTTAAAAATATCAACTTTAAGCAAAGGGATTTGTCTGAATGTATATGAAGACAAAGACTTTGGCGCTAATTTTTAATAACTGGTCAAGTTATTAAGGGTGTAGGGCGAATGCCTTGGCACTAGGAGCCGATGAAGGACGCGATAAGCTGCGATAAGCTTGGGGGAGTTGCACGTAAACTGTGATCCCAAGATTTCCGAATGAGGAAACTCACTTAGAGTAATGTCTAAGTATCGTATAGTGAATACATAGCTATGCGAGGGGAACCCGGGGAACTGAAACATCTAAGTACCCGGAGGAAGAGAAAGAAATTCGATTCCGTAAGTAGCGGCGAGCGAACGCGGAACAGGCCAAACCAGTGAAGTTTTCTTCACTGGGGTTGCGGACATATCATAACGAAGAGGCTATTGTAGACGAAGAGAGTTGGAAAGCTCCGCTATAAAGTGTAAAAGCCACGTAGTCAAAACAAGAAGACTTCAGATATGATCCAGAGTACCACGGGACACGTGAAACCCTGTGGGAAGCAGGAGGGACCATCCTCCAAGCCTAAATACTACCTAGTGACCGATAGCGTATAGTACCGTGAGGGAAAGGTGAAAAGAACCCCGGGAGGGGAGTGAAAGAGAACCTGAAACCCTACACTTACAAGCTGTAGGAGCACATTATTTGTGTGACTGCGTACTTTTTGTAGAACGGGCCAACGAGTTACGTTACCTAGCAAGGTTAAGCACTTAAGGTGTGGAGCCGCAGCGAAAGCGAGTCTTAACTGGGCGTATAGTTAGTTGACGTAGACCCGAAACCGGGCGACCTATCCATGGGCAGGTTGAAGCGAAAGTAAAATTTCGTGGAGGACCGAACCCACGAGCGTTGAAAAGCTCGGGGATGACCTGTGGATAGCGGTGAAATTCCAATCGAGCCCGGAGATAGCTGGTTCTCTCCGAAATAGCTTTAGGGCTAGCCTCAAGATTTAGAGAAACGGGGGTAGAGCACTGAATGTCCTAGGGGGTATTGCACTTACCGAAGACTATCAAACTCCGAATACCGTATTCTTATGCTTGGGAGTCAGACTGTGGGTGATAAGATTCATAGTCAAAAGGGCAACAGCCCAGATCGTCAGCTAAGGTCCCTAAATGTACGTTAAGTGGTAAAGGATGTGGGATTGCACAGACAACCAGGATGTTGGCTTAGAAGCAGCCACTCATTTAAAGAGTGCGTAATAGCTCACTGGTCGAGTGATCCTGCGCCGAAAATTTCCGGGGCTAAAACGTACTACCGAAGCTACGGCATCATTTATGATGGGTAGGAGAGCTTTCTATATGGATTGAAGCATTACCGTAAGGAGATGTGGACTGTATAGAAGTGAGAATGTTGGCATGAGTAGCGAGATGTGGGTGAGAATCCCACAGGCCGTAAACCCAAGGTTTCCAGGGGAAGGTTCGTCCGCCCTGGGTTAGTCAGGACCTAAGCCGAGGCCGAAAGGCGTAGGTGATGGACAACAGGTTGATATTCCTGTACCACCAATAACCGTTTGAGAAATGGGATGACACAGTAGGATAAGCTAACCGCACTGTTGGTTATGTGCGGGCAAGTATTGAGGCAGTTCAGGTAGGCAAATCCGCCTGAATAATGCTGGAGTACGATGCGGAGCGAAATTTAGTAGCGAAGTAGCTGATTTCACACTGTCGAGAAAAGTCTCTATCGAGGTTAAAGGTGCCTGTACCGCAAACCGACACAGGTGGGTGAGGAGAGTATCCTAAGGCCAGCCAGAGAACTGTTGTTAAGGAACTCGGCAAAATGACCCCGTAACTTAGGGAGAAGGGGTGCCATGGAAACATGGCCGCAGAGAATAGGCCCAAGCGACTGTTTACCAAAAACATAGGTTTCTGCTAAGTCGCAAGACGATGTATAGGAGCTGACGCCTGCCCGGTGCTGGAAGGTTAAGGGGATCTGTTAGGGTAACCGAAGCAGTGAACTTAAGCCCCAGTAAACGGCGGCCGTAACTATAACGGTCCTAAGGTAGCGAAATTCCTTGTCGGGTAAGTTCCGACCCGCACGAAAGGCGTAACGATTTGGGCACTGTCTCAACAACAGACTGGGTGAAATTGTAATACCGGTGAAGATGCCGGTTACCTGCGACAGGACGGAAAGACCCCATGGAGCTTTACTGTAGCTTGACATTGAGTCTCGGTGCTACATGTACAGGATAGGTGGGAGGCTATGAAGCATGGACGTCAGTCTGTGTGGAGCCATCCTTGGGATACCACCCTTGTAGTACTGGGATTCTAACCAGCTGCCTTGAATCAGGTAGTGGGACACTGTCAGGTGGACAGTTTGACTGGGGCGGTCGCCTCCTAAAGAGTAACGGAGGCGCTCAAAGGTTCTCTCAGTACGGTCGGAAATCGTACGTAGAGTGTAAAGGCAGAAGAGAGCTTGATTGCAAGACATACAGGTCGAGCAAGGACGAAAGTCGGACTTAGTGATCCGGTGGTACCGCATGGAAGGGCCATCGCTCAACGGATAAAAGCTACCCTGGGGATAACAGGCTGATCTCCCCCAAGAGTCCACATCGACGGGGAGGTTTGGCACCTCGATGTCGGCTCATCACATCCTGGGGCTGTAGTAGGTCCCAAGGGTTGGGCTGTTCGCCCATTAAAGTGGTACGCGAGCTGGGTTCAGAACGTCGTGAGACAGTTCGGTCCCTATCCGTCGCAGGCGTAGGAAATTTGAGGAGACCTGTCCTTAGTACGAGAGGACCGGGATGGACGTACCGCTGGTGTACCAGTTGTTCTGCCAAGGGCATAGCTGGGTAGCTAAGTACGGAAAGGATAAGCGCTGAAAGCATCTAAGCGCGAAGCCTACTTCAAGATAAGATTTCCCACCGTAAGGTTAAGACCCCATGAAGACTACATGGTTGATAGGTCAGAGGTGGAAGTGTGGTAACATATGTAGCTTACTGATACTAATAGGTCGAGGACTTGACCAAAATAAACCTAAAGGTTTATATCGCCAACTAAATCTTTGATTATATAATTATAAGGAAGATTTCAGTTGCTAAAAATAGTTAATGAAAACATTAAATGTTAGCAGTTTTGAAAGTACTAATAAAAGTTAATACTTTATATAAAGATTATGTGGTTATTATAGCAAAGAGGATACACCTGTTCCCATTCCGAACACAGAAGTTAAGCTCTTGAGCGGCGATGGTACTTGGGGGGCGACCCCCTGGGAGAGTAGCACGTAGCCACGTAATCTTTTTTATTGGAAGATATAAATGAGACCGAGGATTTTGATCAATAATCCATCGGTCTTATTTTTATAGATAAATTTGAAAAGTATGCAAAAAGGAGAATTCATGGAAAATTATATTTTGAATAAATTAAAAGAGTTAAAAGATGATAATTTGACATCTTTTCATGTACCAGGCCATAAAATGGGTAAAATTTTTCAAAAACTAGGATATAAAAATATTTTAGAAAAAATATATACTTTAGATACAACTGAGATAGATGGAACAGATAATTTACATAATGCAAAAGAAATTATAAAAGAATCTCAAGATAGAGCAGCAAGAATTTTTAATAGTGATAAAACAATTTATTTAGTTAATGGAACTACTTGTGGTATAGAAGCATCTATTATGGCGGTATGTAGTGATAAATCAAAAATAATTGTAAATCGAAATTGTCATCAATCAGTTATAAATGCATGTATATTAGGAGATATAGAGCCAGTATATATAGAGTCTAAGGTGTGTAAGAAAACAAATATAATAATGGGTGTAGATTTAGAAAATACAAAGTTAGTAATAGATAACAATCTGGATGCAAAAGCCTTAGTTCTTACTTATCCTACTTATTATGGAAAAACCTTTGATTTAAAATCAGTATGCGATTATGCTCATAGCAAAAATATAATTGTAATTATTGATGAAGCGCATGGATCTCATTTACAATTAAGCGATAATCTACCTAAATCAGCAATAGAAGAAGGGGCAGATATAATAATTCAGAGTACCCATAAGACCTTACCATCATTTACACAATCTTCTATGATACATATAAAAGGAAACAGAGTTGATAGAAATAAAATAGAGGATATATTAAGATTTCTAGAATCTTCAAGTCCTTCATACGTACTTTTAACTTCTCTTGAATTAGCAGTAGATATATATGATAAATATGGAATAAAGTTAATGGAAGATTTACTTAGTAACATAGATAATTTTAAAAGTAAATTTGAAAATAATGAAAATATTATAATTGATAATAATATGGATAAAACAAAAATTTTTATATCTTTAAAGAAATTAGGTATTACAGGGTATGAGCTAGATAGTATATTAAGAAAAAAATATAAAATTCAAGTTGAATTATCAAACTATTATGGGGTTTTATTAATATGCACTATTGGTAACGATAAAGAAGATTTTGTTAGGTTAAAAAGAGCATTGGATGATTTGATTTTAAATATAAATGATAAGAAATTATTGGATGATACAAATTATCCAGAAAGTATTCCTGAGAAAGTTCTAAATCCAAGACAAGCATTTTATAGTGATAAAAAAAGCATAAAGTTAGAAGATGCTGTTGGAAAAATAAGCGGGGAATATATAATACCATATCCACCAGGAATAAGTTTAATTTCACCAGGAGAAATAATAACGCAAGAAATTATTACTTATATTCAGAAGGGGGTTAAAAGTGGTATGATAGTAAGTGGCATTAAAGATGTTAATTTAGAATATATTGATGTTATTGACATAAATTAAAACTATTTTTAGCTATTGAAAGAACGGGAGGAAAACATGGGCAAAATTTTTTGTTTAATTGGAAAAAGTAGTTCAGGTAAAGATACAATATTTAAAGAAATAAATGATGATAAAGATTTAGATTTAAAACCAATTATATCTTATACAACAAGACCTAAGCGTATAAATGAGACTAATGGTGTAGAATATTTCTTTATTAATACAGATGAACTAAATAAATTTGAAAAAGAAAATAAAGTAATAGAAAAAAGAGTATATCATACAGTACATGGTGATTGGTTTTATGGAACTATAAATGATGGACAGGTAGATTTAAACAAAAACAACTATTTATTAATAACAACATTAGAGGCTTATAAGAGCTTAAGAGATTACTTTGGATATGAGAAGGTATATCCGTTTTATATTGATATAGAAGATGGAATTAGATTGGAAAGAGCATTAGAGAGAGAAAGAAAGCAGGATAAGCCTAATTATGATGAGTTATGCAGAAGATTTTTAGCAGATAATAAAGATTTTAGTACAGAAAATTTATCAAACCTAGGTATTAATAAATTCTATATAAATGAAAACTTAGAAAATTGTATTAATGATATAAAAAAAGATATCTTAAATTTGATGCAATAATTAATAGAAAGGGATATAATAATATCTCTTTTTTTATTAGTAAAATTATAAATTAATTGTTTTTTATATAAATGACAAAAAGTGTCTAGAATAAATATAGAAATAAGTTGATTATTTGTTATAATATAAGATAATTACTACAAAAATAAAAAATTACTCTGTGGAGAAAATAGATATGTATTTTGAAAATATAAAAGGACAAGAGTTTGCTAAAAAATATATGAATAACTCTATAAAAAAGGGCAAAATAAATCATGCATATATGTTTGAAGGTATAGAGGGAATAGGAAAAGAAACTTTTGCTAATGAATTAGCAGAAATACTTCTTGAAACTACTCATCTTGAAAATGCCCCAGACTGTATAAGAGTAAAACCTGATGGTAATAGTATAAAAATAGCTCAAATAAGAAATTTACAATCAGACATTGTTATTAAGCCACATAAGAAATACAAAATCTATATAATAGATAAAGCTGAAAAAATGACTGTAGAGGCTCAAAATGCATTGTTAAAAACATTAGAAGAACCACCTGAATATGCTATAATTATTCTTGTTACTAATAATAAAGAAAGTTTGTTACCAACTATAAGATCCAGATGTGAAGTAATAAAATTTACACCAATTCCTTTTGTTGAAGTAAAAAACTATTTAATTAGTCAAGGAGTAGAAGAAAACAGAGCAAATCTTTTATCAGCATTTTCTAGAGGGAGTATGAAAAAAGCTTTAGAATTATCTAGCTCTAATGATTTTTATGAAATGAAAGAAAGTGTCCAAAATTATATAGAAACAATATTAAGTAAGAATATGGTTGAAATTCTTGATATACCTAGTCAAATGGAAAAGTATAAGAGTGAAATCATAACTGTACTTGATATGATGATTAATTATTTTAGAGATATAATGATTTGCAAAGAACATGTAGATAAAAATATGATAATAAATGCTGATAAAATAGTATTTATACAAAATATGAGCACTAAAATTACATATTCTCAGGTATCTAAAATTATTGATATAATAGAAGATACTAAAATAAAAATAAAAGGTAATTGTAACTTTAATGTAAGTATACAAGTGATGTCTTTAAATATATATGAGGTGATTAAATGATAAATATTGTAGGAGTAAGATTTAAAAATGCAGGGAAAATATACTACTTTGATCCAGTTGATTTTGCAATAGAAAAAGATATGGATGTTGTAGTTGAGACTGCAAGAGGATTGGAATACGGAACTGTTGTTGTTGGTAAGAAAGAAATAGATGAAGAAAGTTTAGTTTCACCATTAAAACCTATCATAAGAATTGCTACAGAAGAAGATACTAAGATATATAAAGAAAATAAAGAGAAAGCTAAAGAGACTTTTGAATTATGCTTACAAAAAATTAAAGAACATGAGCTTACAATGTATTTGATAGATTGTGAATATACTTTTGATAGAAATAAACTAATTTTCTACTTCACGGCAGAAGGAAGAATAGATTTTAGAGAACTAGTTAAAGATTTGGCTGCAATATTTAAGACAAGAATAGAACTTAGACAAATTGGAGTTAGAGATGAAGCAAAATCAATAGGTGGACTTGGGCCTTGCGGAAGAAGCCTTTGTTGTTCTTCATGGCTTGGAGATTTCCAACCAGTATCAATCAAAATGGCAAAAGATCAAAGTTTATCATTGAATCCAACTAAAATATCAGGAATATGCGGAAGGCTTTTCTGTTGCTTAAAATACGAGCACGATGTTTATGTGGAAGCTATAGAAAAAGTTCCACCAGTTGGATCTATAGTAAAAGTAGATGGGAATAAAGGTAAAGTTATAGAAACAAATCCTTTATTAGAACAAGCTAAGATAGAATTTAATGATAAAACTATAAGAATATGCATGAAAGAAGAAATAAAAGTACTTCAAGCACCTAAGAAATGTGAAGGTTGTGGAAAAGGAAAAGATTTAGATATTGATATGGCTACGTTAAAAGAGCTTAAAAAATTAGAGGACTAAAGTATAGGGGGATTATTTAATTCCCCTACTATTATTGTAAAGGAGAAATACATGGAAGTAAAAATAAAGGACACTGAAAGAATAGATGACTTGCAATTAAAAGGATTAAAAGTTATACAAGATATAAATGGATTTTGTTTTGGTATAGATGCAGTTCTTTTAGCTAATTTTGCCAAAGTAAAAAAGAGAGCAAAAGTTGTGGATTTAGGAACAGGAACAGGAATAATACCAGTGCTTATAGCTGGAAAAAGTGAAGCTGAAAAAATAGTTGGTGTGGAAATCCAGGAAGAAGTATGGGAAATGGCCAACAGAACAGTTAAATTAAATGACTTACAAGACAGAGTTGAAATAGTAAAAGGTGATATAAAAACTATAGACAAGCAATTAGAAGTCCATGGATATCATGTGGCAACTTCTAACCCACCATATATGCATATGAATGGAATACAAAATCCAAATGACAAAAAGGCTATATCGAGACACGAGGTACTTTGTGATTTAGAGGATGTAATAAGATCAGCTTCAAGACTTGTAATGCCTAGAGGAAAGTTCTTTATGATACACAGACCTATAAGACTTGTTGATATAGTAACTTTGGGCAGAAAGTATAATCTAGAACCTAAAGTAATACAATTTGTTCATCCAAGAGCAAATAAAGCACCTAATTTAGTTTTAGTTGAGTTTACAAAGGATGGTAGACCAGAATTAAAAATTTTAGATCCTTTATATGTTTACGATGAAGATGGAAATTATACACAAGAAATAGAAGAAATATATGCAAATGAAAATATAGGAGAATAATAATGAGTGGAAAATTATATATATGTCCAACACCTATAGGAAATCTTGAAGATATAACATATAGAACTTTAAGAGTTTTAAATGAAGTTGATTTAATAGCAGCAGAAGATACAAGACATAGTGTAAAACTATTAAATCATTTTGAAATATCAAAGCCGCTTACAAGCTATTTTGAGCACAACAAAGATTCAAAAGGAATATATTTAATAAATAAATTACTTGAAGGTGAAAATATAGCATTGATAAGTGATGCAGGAATGCCAGGAATTTCTGACCCAGGAGAGGATTTAATTAAGTTAGCAATAGAGCATAATATAGAAATAGATGTATTACCAGGAGCGACAGCATTTGTTGTTGCATTAGTTGGATCTGGAATGAATACTCATAAATTTGCTTTTGAAGGTTTCTTAGATAGAGACAAGAAGATAAGAAGAAGTAGATTGGAAGAAGTAAAAGAAGAAGAAAGAACTATGATTTTTTATGAATCGCCTCATAGACTTAAAGATACTTTAAAAGACATGCTTAAAATTTTAGGAAATAGAGAAATATCAGTAAATAGAGAGCTTACTAAAAAGTATCAAGAAGTAATAAGACAAGATATTGAAACAGTTATAAATATATTTAATGAAAAAGACGTTAAAGGTGAATTTGTTTTAATTGTTGATGGATTTAAGGGCGAAAAGACTTTAGTCAATGATTATAGCAACTTAAGTGAAAGAGAATATGTAGAATCTCTTTTAGAGGATGGTATGAGTAAAAAGGATGCTATAAAAGTAGTTTGTAAAGAAAGAAAACTAAAAAAGGATGTTGTTTACAAGCAAGTACTAGACTTATAAAGAAGAGACGGGGTGATTTTATGGAGAACGAATTTAAGATAATTAATGGGATAAAAAGTAATAATGCCTGCGAAAAAATATGGGAGCTAGATGAAAGTGGAGTTTTAGAAGATATAATACCAGAAGTTAGTAGTATGAAAGAAGTAGGACAGTGTAAGTATCATAAGGTAGATTGCTTTAGTCATACTATTTATGCATTGGAAGAATTTGAAAAACTTATAGAAGGAAACAAATTTCCAACTCACCTAAATGAAGATATATGGAAATATCTAAATACAATAGTAGAAGATGATATAAAGGTTTTAGATTTGTTAAAACTAGGTGTTTTTTTACATGATATAGGAAAATCAAAAGCAAAAACTATAGATGAGAATGGAAGAACACATTTTAAAGGACATGAAAAGTTTAGTGGAGATATTGCCATAAAAGTAGGAAAAAACCTTAATTTATCAAAAAAATCCATAGAATTACTTTATAACTATACTAGATACCATATGTATCTTCTTACTATTTATAAAAAAAATGATGCATCTCATGAAGTCCTTGAAGAAATGTTTAATAAATTACAAGATGATGTTATTGGAGTAATGTTATTAGGATTTGCAGATATTACTTCAACTAAAAGATTACTAGATCCAAAAGAAGATGAAGAAATTTTAAAATCATATATTTATTATATTTTAACTGTTTATCTATATAAATATAAAAAAAATGTATCCTTTTAATATTAAAAGGATACATTTTTTTTACAAAATTGCTTTTGATTGTATTGGAGTTGATAGTATTACGGATGTTTTTGTTGAACCGATTGTCTTAATACCATCAATAACACTTTCTAGTTCATACATATCTTTTACAATAACTTTTAGAAGAGAACAGTCGTCTCCAGTAACATGGTGACATTCAACTATTCTAGGGTCATTTCTTGCAGCTTCTAAAAATGCAACATATTTATCGCTAGGTAGCGATATATGTATAAATGCTTTTATTACTCTTCCTAAAGCATCTGGATTAACTATAGCTTTATATCCTTCTATAACACCAGATTCTTCTAATCTCTTTACTCTTTCTGAAACAGCAGGAGAAGTTAATCCTACTATTTTACCTAAATCTTTCATAGAAATTCTACCATCTTTTTGTAATATCTCTATGATTCTGTAATCTGTTACATCCATTGATAGGCCCCCCTTTTATTATTATATGTATATTATAAGCGTTTTTTTGAATCTAGCAAGTCAGATTTTAGTGTCCAAAGGTTGTCCGATAAATCAACTTTATATTCTTTAGGATTAGAAAATCTTTTATAAGCATCCCAAAGAGTACTAAATTGATTATTAACATATTTTTTAACTTCATTAACGCTTTTAGAAACGTATTTGCACTCACCATTTTTAAATAGTGGTTTTTGAAGTTCTTTTATTGTGTATTTATGGAAGGTTTTACGCTTCCAAGTATATGTAGGGTCAAAAATCGTTAATGGTTTGCTTGTATCGATTTTTTCATCATGAAGCATGATTAAATCAGCCTCAGCCATATTGTCTTCATTATATATCCTTACTACTTTTTTAAATCCTGGATTATTTATTTTTTCTGGCTCTTCAGAAACTTTTATCTTAGGAACTAGTGTATCACCATCATAAGAACCAGCTAGTTTATAAACTCCTCCTAAAGATGGAGATTCAGCCGATGTAATTAATTTTGTACCAACACCCCAAGAGTTTATTGCTGCACCACTTGATTTTAAACTAGCAATAGTATACTCATCTAAATCATTGGAAGCAGTATATGATAAATCAGTATAACCAGCTTCTTCAAATAATTTTTTTGCTTCAACAGATAAGTATTGTAAATCCCCGGAATCTATTCTAATTCCCATTGGCTTGTGACCCTTAGCTTTTAGTTCATCAAACACCTTTATAGCGTTTGGAACACCGCTTTTTAGAACATCATATGTATCAACCAATAATAAACATTTGTCTGGGTAAACATCCGCATAAGCACGGAAAGATTCTAATTCATTGTCAAATTTTTGAACCCAGCTATGAGCTTGAGTTCCAATAACAGGTATGTCAAACATTTTCCCGGCTAATACATTAGCAGTTCCAGTACACCCTCCTATTACGGCAGCCCTTGCTCCATAAGTACCTGCATCTGGTCCTTGGGCACGTCTAAGACCGAACTCAAAAACAGGATCGCCAGCAGCAGAATAACAAACTCTAGAAGCTTTAGTAGCAATTAGTGATTGGAAATTCACTATTGTAAGTAAAGCAGTTTCTATTAATTGAGCTTGATATAAAGGTGCTTTAACTGTTATTACAGGCTCTTTTGGGAACATTATAGTCCCTTCTTCTACAGCATATATATCCCCAGTAAATTTAAAATCTTTTAAAAAGTCTAAGAATTTATCAGAAAATAAACCTAGGCTTTTTAAGTATTTTAAGTCATCATCTGAAAAATGAAGATTATTTATGTATTCTACTAATTGTTCTATACCGCAAATAATAGTATACCCACCATTACAAGCGTTCTTTCTGAAGAACATATCAAATACTACTATGTCTTCATGAATATTCTTCTCATAGTATCCATTTAACATAGTTAATTGATACAAATCAGTAAGAAGTGTTAAATTTCTCATGGTATTTCTCCTTAAACATTTAAATAAATTAAAAAACCTTATACTTATACTAAAACATAATATACCTCAACTTTCAAGCATAAAGTATATGTAGAGTATTATAAAATAAGACATCATTTATTTTAAGTATACATCATAAAATGGTTTAAAGGAGGGGGATTCATATTAATAAATTATGGTTTTATATGATAGTCCTAGGTATAGTTGGGAGTATATGTTTTAACAACTTACCGGAGACAAATCAAGCAATACTAAATGAGGGCACAAGGGCTATTGAATTTGCCATAACATTGGCTAGTGTGATGGCACTTTGGATGGGAGTAATGAATATTGCAAAAGACTCAGGGTTGATAGATAAAATAGCGGATAAAATGAGCCCTTTAATGAAAAAATTATTTCCTACTGTTCCTAAAAATCACAAAGCCATGTCTTATATGATTATGAACATGGTGTTAAATATGTTGGGGGCAGGAAATGGAGCAACGGCCTTTGGATTAAAAGCCATGAGTGAACTACAAACATTAAATCCAAATAAGAAAAAGGCCTCTCCTGATATGATAATGTTTCTAGTTATTAATATTTCATCCATACAGTTAATTCCTTTTACTATGTTAAAAATAAGAATAGATGCAGGTAGCACAAATCCTAATTCTATAATTTTAACTACTTTATTTGCAACAATTATATCTACAATAGTTGGAGTTGTAGGTTGTAAATTATTACAAAGGAGGTATAGATGATGTTAGATTATTTTTCTAATATAGCCATACCTGTAATAATTTTATTTATTGTTATCTATGGTAAGAAACAAAAAATAGATATATATGAAAGTTTTATAAATGGAGCTATAGAGGGATTAAAAACTGCATGGAACATATTGCCCTATATAATAGGAATATTTTTAGCTATTGGAATTTTTAAATCAGGAAGAGGAATAGAAGTTTTGGAATACATATTTTCACCCGTAGCCCAACTATTAAATATACCAAAGGAATTAATAGGGATTATAATCGTAAAGCCTTTATCTGGAAGTGGAGCCTTAGGAGTATATGCAGAATTAATTCAAAGAGTCGGAATTGATTCTCTTACAGAACAAATAGGATCTACTATGGTTGGAGCATCGGAAACAATTTTTTACACGATGGCCATTTATTATGGAAGTCTAAAAATAAAAGATACAGGATATACTTTGTTTTGTGCATTGTTATGTCATATAGCCGGTGTGCTAGCGTCTGTTTATATTTGTTATTTTTTCCTTACATAGAGGATAATTGTTGACAATAAATTATAAATTTACTAAAATTAAAAACATAGTATTAAAAATTTGCAGGGCTCATATGTCCAACGATATATATTTGATATCGCTTCGGATAAATCCGTTGACCAAAAGAATTAATTAATATTTGTATCAAAACTTTGATTTTGAGAATAATATTTAATACATATTTAAAAATTAAATATAATAAAAGCTGAGAAGAGAAGAGTAAGTAAGAATTTTTTCTACAGAGAGCTAGGTTAGGTGGAAGCTAGTGCTAAAAGAATTACTGAAGATGGCCTTGGAGCTTTTTATCCGAAATAATTTAGGATAAAACATTTAGACATGTTACAGTCTACTAAGATATCTATTGTGAAAATAGTGTTTTTAAGCAACGTGAAATTTTCATGATAAATAAATTAGGGTGGTACCGCGAATAATCTCGCCCCTATGGACTCCATAGTGGCGAGTTTTTTATTTATAAAAATAATGCACAAGAGGAGGAAACAAAAATGACTAAACCAACATTTTATATAACTACGCCTATATACTATCCAAGTGGTAGATTACACATAGGCCATACTTATACTACTGTGGCAACTGATGCTATGGCTAGATTTAAAAGATTTTGTGGTTATGATGTAAAATTCTTAACAGGAACAGACGAGCACGGTGAAAAAATTCAAAAGAAAGCTATAGAACAAGGTGTAAGTGAAATAGAATACTTAGATGGAATGATAGCTGGAATAAAAGATTTATGGAAGACTATGGACATATCTTATGATGATTTTATAAGAACTACAGAAGACAGACATAAGGTTATAATACAAAAGATATTCACTAAATTATATGAGCAAGGTGATATATATAAAGGTGAATATGAAGGAAGATACTGTACTCCATGTGAAAGTTTCTGGACGGAATCTCAATTATTAGAAGGAGATAAATGCCCAGACTGTGGTAGAGAAACATATTTAGCTAAAGAAGAAGCTTACTTCTTTAAATTATCTAAATACGAAGATAGATTAAGAGAATTATTCCAAAATCCTAACTTCTGTTTCCCAGAGTCAAGAAAAAATGAAATGGTTGCTAACTTCTTAGACAAAGGTCTTGAGGATTTATGTGTAACTAGAACTACATTTGACTGGGGTATAAAAGTTCCTTTTGATGAGAAACACGTAATATATGTTTGGGTAGATGCTTTATGTAACTACATAACAGCATTAGGATATTTATCAGAAAATGACTCTGAAATGAAAAAATACTGGCCGGCAAATATCCAAGTTGTTGGTAAAGAAATCATGAGATTCCATACAATAATATGGCCAGCATTATTAATGGCACTAGATTTACCAGTGCCACAGCAAGTATATGGTCATGGATGGATATTATTCGGTAATGATAAAATGAGTAAATCAAAAGGAAATATAGTTTATCCAGAGCCAATGATCGAAAGATACGGAATAGATACACTTAAATATTTCTTGCTTAGAGAATTTGCTTTCGGACAAGACGGAAGCTACACTCATAGAAACTTTGTAACAAGAATAAATACAGATCTTGCTAATGATTTAGGAAACTTAGTTAGTAGAACCGTATCAATGGTGGAAAAATACAACGATGGCATAATACCAGAAGCTGTAGAAGAAACTGAATTTGATGCAAGCTTAAAAGAGCAAGCTAAATTATCAAGAGAAATATTTGAAACTCAAATGAACAAAATGCAGTTCCATGAAGCATTAGAAGGTGCATGGAAGTTAGTAAGAAGAACTAACAAATACATTGACGAAACTATGCCATGGGCTTTAGCGAAAGACGAAGCTAACAAAGGTAAATTAGATGCAGTATTATACAACTTATGTGAATCTATAAGAATAATAGCTACATTAATAAACCCTATAATGAAAACAACTGCTAACAAAATATATGACCAAATAGGAATAGCAGGGCAAGAAGAATTAACAAATTGGGAAAGTACTAATACATTTGGTTTAATTAAACCAGGAACAAGAATACACAAAGGAGAATCTTTATTCCCAAGACTAGACATTGAGAAAGAGGTAGCAGAATTGGAAGAATTATTTGCAGAAAAAACAGAAACAGTAGAAGAAGTAGCTCCATTAGAGCACAAAGAATTTATAGGAATAGAAGAATTAGACAAAGTAGAATTAAGAGTTGGTAAAATATTATCTTGTGAAAAACATCCTAAAGCTGACAGACTTTTAGTTTCTCAAGTTAAATTAGGACCAGAAACTAGACAAATAGTATCAGGAATAGCTAAATGGTATAAGCCGGAAGAAATGGTTGGAAAAGAAGTTATAGTAGTTTGTAACTTAAAACCAGTTAAATTAAGAGGTGTTGAATCTCAAGGTATGATATTAGCTGCAGGAAATGACGGAGACGATTTAATAGTTCCAGTTGCAACTGGAGCAAATGATGGTAGTGAAGTTAGGTAAGGAGATGTAACTATGTTATTTGACTCACATGCTCACTTAAATGATGAGAGATTTGATGAAGACAGAGAAGAGTTAATCTCTTCTCTTCAAGAAAAAGGTGTAGATTTAGTAGTTAATCCAGGGGCGTGTATATCAACATCTATTAGCAGTATAGAGCTTGCTAAAAAATACAATTTTATATATGCAGCAGTTGGAGTCCACCCTCACGATGTGGGAGAACTAGATGAAACAGCTATTGATACACTTAGAAAATTAGCAACAGAAAATAAAAAAGTTGTTGCAATAGGAGAAATAGGATTAGATTATTACTATGATAATTCTCCAAGAGAAGTTCAAAAAGAATGGTTTATAAAACAAATTGAACTAGCTAACCAACTAAAGCTACCTATAATAATTCACGATAGAGATGCTCATGGAGATACTTTTGAAATAATTAAAAAGTACAAAAGTCCAGAGATAGGTTGTGTATTACATTGTTATAGCGGAAACGTAGAATTAGCTAGAGAATATATGAAGATGGGTTGTTATATATCTTTATCTGGAACAGTCACTTTTAAAAACAATAAAAAGACTAAAGAAGTAGCAAGAGAAATTCCTTTAGATAGATTATTTATAGAAACTGACTCACCATATATGGCACCAACACCACATAGAGGTAAGAGAAATGACCCTTCATTAGTACAGTTTGTAGCTGATACAATAGCTATTGAAAAAGGTGTTTCTTATGAAACAGTTTGTGAATCAACTAAAGAAAATGCGAAAAGATTCTTTAATATAAAATAATAAAAAGACTTATATCTAATCAAATGGATATAAGTCTTTTTTATATATAAATATATTTTTCATATATACATAATTGTATTAACTGTATAATATATAATTATACAGTTAATACAATTTATATAAAGGGGAGTATTCATGTTTGGTTTATCAGAACGTTCATTTAAACTAATTAATATTATTTTAGTAATGTTTGTTCCAATTATTTTAATATTTATCTTTCAGGGGGTATTTATAGCTATAAAAAATATAAAGAATAAATTTATTAAACGCAGATAAAAGGAGGGATTATGAAAGTAATTATTTCAAGTAATTCAGACTTGCCAATATATTTGCAAATCGTAAATCAAATAAAAGAGCAAATATTAAGTGGCAAAATAGAAGAAAATCAGATGTTGCCTTCTATGAGATCATTGGCAAAAGACTTAGGTATTAGTTTTATAACTACTAAAAGATCTTATGAAGAATTAGAAAAACAGGGTTTAATTAACACAGTACCAGGTAAGGGTTGTTTTGTGTCTCACTTTAATAAGGAACTAGTATATGAAGCTAAAATGAGAGAAATAGAAGACAAATTAGAAGAAGCTATAAATTTATCCAATAGTTTAGGGCTATCAAAGGATGATTTAATTGAAATTTTAGAAAGTCTTTATGAGGGGGAGTAAAATGTTAAGGTTAGAAAATGTAAGTAAGAAATTTGATAACTTTGAGTTAAAAAATATATCTTTTCATTTAGAAGAGGGATTTATCATGGGTATTATAGGTCCAAATGGATCAGGAAAAACAACTTTGATTAAATTAATAATGAGTTTATTACAAGCTGACGAGGGGAAAATTTATTTTCAAGGAAAGGATATATCAGAAAATTCTAAGGAGTTTAAAGAAAATATAGGCTTTGTTTATGATAATTTATATTTTTATGAAAATCTAAAAGTTAAAGACTTTAAAAATGTTGTGTCATCTTTTTATTCAAAGTTTGATAGTGATAAGTTTGATAATTACTTATTAAGATTCAAAATAGATAAAAATACGAAAATAAAAAATTTATCTAAAGGTCAAAATATAAAACTTATGTTGGCTAATGCTATTTCTCATGATGCGAAGTTATTGATATTAGATGAACCAACATCAGGACTTGATCCCATTTTTAGAAAAGAAATAATAGAGATACTTCAGGAAGAGTTGGAGAATGGAGATAAGAGTGTTATTATTTCAACTCATATTACTCAAGACCTAAGTAGAGCAGCAGATTACATAACTTTTATAAATAATGGAGAAATAGTATTTAGTCAAGACAAGGATACTATAAATGAAGGTTATAAAATAATTAAAGGTAGCAAAGAAGAATTAGATAGACTAGATAGTGTTCTTATAAATAGAAAAGACACACCTTATTATAGTGAAGGTTTAATTGTGGATAATAAATTAGTCGTGGATGATGAGAATATTCAAAATGCAAGTTTAGAAGATATTATTTACTATTATGGAAAGGAGTTAGGAAATGATTAACTTACTAAAAAAAGATCTAATTGCTTGCTTTAAAGCAGATATAAAAACAATAGTAAAGCTTACGGTAGGTATACTTATATTTTCGTTTATTTTGTTTCCTATAGCATCAATAATGATACCACTTTTTATAAGTTATATATTTATACTTAGAAGTTTTTATCTAGATGAACTTAATAAATGCGATTATTTCTTCAATAGTTTGCCTATAGAAAAAGAAGATATAGTTTATAGCAAATATATACTTTCTACAATAGTAATTATAATTTCTTTCGTACTCACATTTTTCTATTCAAAAATTATGAGCTATATGTGGGGATTTAATAATTTTAGTATAGATTCAGCACTATCTATTTTAAGTATGATTCTTTTCTTAATCTCAATTTTATTTCCAATAATGTTTAAGTACGGCTATAGAAAATCTTATGTATTAATAAATTTAATTATTGCAGTAATAATAATTGTAAGTATGTTTAGCTTTATGGGAAATAGCGTTGAGTCTGATGTTACAGAAAAAGTATCAGTTTTAAAAGATAATAGTTTAATTATAAAGACTGGGGTATCTATGTTTTTATATTTAATTTCAATGAGTATTTCAAATAAAATATATATAAAAAAAGAAATAGCAAGTTAAGTGGGGGATATAAAAATGAATAAAAAGTTTATAAAAGTTAGTTTAATAATATGTATACCACTAATATTATTACTTGGATCTTTTACTATGCTATCAAATAGTACTAATTATCTCGATCAATTAGATGATAGTATTAAAATAACATATAAAGATTATAAGGAAGAAAAATATAATCATGTTGTAAGTGTTATAGTAAAAAATAATTCAAAAAATATAGCTAACTTAGGAGAAATGAAGCTAAGTTTTGATTATAACTATGGAGATATAGCGGGAAATTTAGGTGAATTTTATATAAGAGGGCATGAAAAAGGTGCATGGGATGATAATAAAGTTATGGGTATAGACCCTGGAAAAGAAGAAGAAATTATTTTTAAAATTCCAAAGGGTATTAAAATAGATAAAGATTATTATAATCTAAATAGAATAATAATAGACTATGATGTTAGCTTTTTCAAGTTTAGAACAAGTGAAACTAGTTTATTCTTAGGAACGGGACAAATGGGAGGCAGTATAACTTTAGGTGAACAATATTAATTTAACATATTTCTTATTGATAACAATTATCAATTGTGATATCATATAATTGTGATAATCATTATCGATAGAGGGGGCTGTGTTATGAATTTAAATTGTAATAAAAATTGTTGTGAAAATAAATCAAATTCAATATATATAAAAAGAATACTAGAAATGATAGGTGCTGTAATTTTGGGATCAAAGCCATCAGAAATTATAAATGTACCAGGCGATAGTGAAGAGAAAAAAGCAAAGCTTGCTCAAATAGAATCTTTTTTCAGTCATTGTTCTAGAGTTACATATAGAATAATTACTACACACGATGGAGGAAAAAGGGTTTTATTCATTAATGAAAAATCTATGGAGAAAGTATTAGAAAACAAAAGATGTATAAATTTCTTGAAGTTTGTTGGGTACTCATCTGAATATAGATTAGATGAGTATATGGATGAGCTAGTGTTTAGACTTCAATCTGAAGAATTTCCACATGAAATAGGAGTATTTTTAGGATATCCACTTAAAGATGTATTAGGGTTTATGGGATACGGCAAAAATGAATTAGTAGAAATACGTAACTGGAGAATTTACGGAGACCAAAAGACTTCTTATGAAGTTTATAATAGTTTTATGAGAGATAAAGCTATTATGAAGGAAATGGTTCAAACTATGAATATAACTGAGCTAAGAAGAGCTATATAGAATTTAGAATTAACAGATATCTGCATAAAAAAGACACTATTTTATAAATAAATAGTGTCTTTTTTATATCTATTTTTAAGTTTCTATAAGTAGTGTAAAATAAAATAGAAAAATTTATAACTTTTTATTGTTTTTATCAGTCTAATATGTGAAGGGAGGCATAGTATGGATGAAAAACTAGTCAAAAAAGCAATTAGAGGAAACTTTAATGCCTATAGTATTTTAGTACACGGCTTAAAAGAGGAAGGGTATAAATTAGCATATACAATATTAAAAAATGAGCACGATAGTATGGATGCATATTTACAAGCAGTGGAAAAGGGGTTAAAAAATATTACTAATCTAAAAGAATCACAATATTTTAAAACATGGTTTTTAAAAATTGTAATAAATGAAGCAAAAAATATTATTGCTAAAAATAGTAAAGTTATTTTTTTTGATGAAATAGAAGAAAGAAGAGAAATAAATAACGAGGATAAAGAGTCTAAGCTAGACTTGGAAATATGTTTGCAAAGAGTGGAACCTCAAACTAGAGAAATGATAAAGCTTAAATATTATATGGGTTATAAGTTAGAAGAAATAGCAACAATTTTGGATGTGCCTATAGGAACGGTGAAAGGAAAAATGTATAGCGCACTTAAAGATATGAAAAAAGAGCTGGAGGTGAGATAGTATGAAAATTGATGATAAAGAAATAGAAAAATTATTAGAAGATTTTGATGGTGAAAATATAAACGTTCCTTATGAACTTGATGAAAAATTAAATGTGAAGTTGAAAGAGTTGAAGCCTAAGGAGAAATATAAAAAATGGATATCTGTATTAGTGGCATCTCTTTTAATAATAAGCGTTTCATATAGTGTAGTTCCCTCTTTTAAGACATTTGGAGATACAGTATTTAAATATATATTTGGAGATATTGGTGTAGAAAATGCAGTGAACTTTGGCTATGTTGGTTCGAAAAAACAAAATATAAAAATAGGTGACTATAATATAAGAATTGAAAATATGTATATAGATAATCTAAGAATTAGTTTTGATGCAATAATAGAAAATGATGTAGAGAATATGCCGGGTAGAAGTAGTATGTATGTTGAAGGACTTGAAAGTGATGAAATAACAATAAACAATGGAGTTTTTTATAAAGAGGACAAAAAATTAAAGGCAAATGTTTTAATAGTTGGGGATGGCGTAGCTAAAATAATAAAAAATAAAAATGAGTTAGAAGTTGAACTGAAACTAGTGAAGCATAATAATACTAAAGATGAGATATTAGGAAAATCAAAAATGACTATAGAAATACCGAAGGAAATGAAAATAAGTGAAAACATAGAAATAAATAAATCTATAAAAGAAAAAAATCTAAATTTCAATATAGAAAAAATAGAAGCGTCTCCAACTATGATGTACTTATATACTAGTGGAAAAGTAAAAGGTATAGGAAATATTCAAGGTATATATAATTTCAAGATAATATCTCATGATGGCGAATTATATAAAGAAAATATAGCATTAGCTGGAATGGCACATAAGAATGGATATAAACAGAGTATAGTTCCATCAGTTTATTATGATAAAAGCAAAACATTAAACTTAAAAGCTGAAGGAGTTCTTGTTGATGCTAATAAGAAAATAAAGATTGAATTAAATGATGATTATCCTAAAGTGATAGATTATTTTGGAACTAAAGTAACTATTAAAGAAGTTAAATATAAAAATAATAGACTAGTAGTTGAAGTTTTGAACAATGATGATATTGCTTATATGGGTGTAAGCTATATAGATAAGGATAGTACAATAGAAGGTTATTATAGTGATTCAATTCATGGGCTTATATTTGATATAGATAAAAGAGATAGTTATGATTTAGATTTAGGAATAACTCTAAAGTATAAGATACCTATAAATATGGAGATAGAAAATACGTTGATTAAAAAATAAGTTTAAAAAGGAGTATAAATATGAAAGCAGTCAAGTATATTATAAATTGTACAATAATATTGATAGTTTTATTTATAGCTGGGTGTAATCATATTAACAACAATAATATAGACCAAATTGCACTTGAAGAAGCTAAAAGAATAGTAGCTAATGAAGGATACTCTTTAGAATCACAAACACTTAGTGAGTCTGATATTTTAGTAGGAGATGCAGGTGTATTTAAATTGATAAAAGAAGCTAGCATAGAAGGTGGATATTCTAAGGATGATTTTAATTCAATGACAGAAGATAGGAGAGTAGTATCGTATAAATTAAAGGAAAAATCTAAATTTAAAGATAGACCAATAATGTTATGTTTAGTTATAGATAAAAATAAGGTAATAGGGGCCTACTTAGATTATGATGGGTATTATCCGAATATTGCACCTATTAATTTTAAAGAATATATTAAGCAGTAATAATTTATACAATCAATAAAAAATAGTAGCTTATGTAAGCTACTATTTTTATTTATTAAAGACAAGATTTTATATAATCAACAGGTACATCCATTCTAATAGCCACGTTTTCAGCAGACATTCCTTTACTTATAAATCGTCGAACTACCCTATTCATATTTTCGCCAACTTCAATAATATGTTTGTCAGGATCATAAAAACGGACAACACGCTGACCCCAGGAATGTTCAACAATAGGATGAACATAACATATTCCTGGAATTTGATTTAATTTTAGGATGAAATTATCAAAATCATCTTCTTCAAAATATAACTCACTATTATTTGCACCAAAGAAAACTTCATTTTTTGGCTTATGTATAAAACTACACCAAGACTCCTTTGTTTGAAGGGCTATTCCCCCAGTTAGAGTTACATTTGCACCAAAATCTAAAACAACATCTAAATCTAAAACAGTTGAATAAAATAGTTTAGACTTTTCCATGTCAGAAACTACTATTAATGGATTTGCAAATTTCATATTAATCACCCCTTGATTAAAATTGTGTATTAATTAAATTCTAGCTAAAAGCTGTAAGTATTGTAAACAATAAAGTTTACATAGTAATGATGATGGCTTATACTTATATTAATATTTTGATTTAATGAGGTGAATAGATGAAGTTGGATTTAGAAAATATGTTATACATATTAATCTATATGACATTTTTTCTATCAATTATAAGTTGTATAGCTTATTTTTGCAAAAAAAGAATATCTCATCAAATTGAATTTATTTTAATAAAAAATATATTTCTAGATATGTTTAAATACTCTGAGAAACTAGAACCAAAAGAATATTTTAGTTATCAAAAGTATGATATTTGGAGGTATCGTAGCTTATTCTAATTGAAATGAAACATTTTATAAACCAAATTAAAAATCAAAGGAGAGAATAAAATGAATTTCATTTCAGGTATGTTACAAGATTTATTAAATATATTATTCAGTTTTACAGGAGATTTAGGGGTTGCCATAGTAGTTATAACTTTAATGGTAAAATTAATTTTAATGCCTCTATCTTTAAAACAAAAATTTGCGATGAGAAAACAACAAGACTTGGCAGAAAAAATGAATGACATAAAAGAAAAATACAAAAATAATGCGAAGGAAATGGAAAAGCATCTGCAGGAACATTCAATGGAAACTATGAAAAGTATGATGGGATGTTCAACAATTTTACTACAAATGCCAATAGTATGTGCACTTTATCAGACATTTTTAAATATGCCAAATACGTTACCAAGTGTGTTAATACCGTGGATTAGTAGTTTAAATGTAAGTGATAATTTATTTATAATACCTTGTATATATACTTTAATTATGTTAGCTACAAATTTAATAAGTATGATACCTTATTTTAGAACAAGCTCACAAGTTATGTTTAATAAGCAAATGACTATATCTACAGTTATTATGGGATTTTTGTTAACAGCAAGAACACCTGTAGCTATAGGGTTATACTTTATAACAAGCAGTTTATATGCTTTAGTGGAGGATGTTTGCTTTAGGATATATGTAAAGAATAAAAATAATTTAAGTATAAATTAATATATGATAAATACCTGTCTAGATTATGTTTAGGCAGGTATTTTATTTTGTGAAAATTCTTCAAAAGTATAATGTTTGAATAAATGAAAACATGGAAACTATAAAAGTATAAATCTAGAAGGAGAATAAGTAAATGAACTATGATGTAGTAATCGTAGGAGCGGGTCCTGGAGGGGTAGCTGCTGCTCATAATTTAATAAACAATAATATATCTTGTATCTTAATAGATAAGCAAAAATTTCCGAGAAATAAACTTTGTGCAGGTGGAATAACTTATAAAACTTTTGAATTAATGAAAACTTTAAAGTTACACAATGAATTTAATACTGAAAACTCAGTACTAAGTGAAGGTGGTAGTTTATATTTAGAGTATAATCATATTGCGGATATAAAAACTAAAGGGTTAACTTATTTAGTAGATAGATTTGAGTTTGATGACTACTTAGTTAAAGAGTATAAGAAAAAGGATGGTATTTTTTTAGAAGGCATTGGTGTTAAGAAAATTAATATAAAAGAAAATATAATAACTTTATATGATGACCAAGAAATCAAGTTTAAATATTTAATAGGTGCTGATGGAGCTGTAGGAATAACAAGAAAGTTGGTTGATGAAAAATTTAATGCCAATGGGTTTTGTCTACAAGTGGAAATAGACAAAGATAAGTTTAGTTATGAAGGAAACAATATGTCCTTATATTATGGAATTATTCCACAAGGATATGCTTGGATTTTTCCAAAGAAAAATAGCTTTACTATTGGCTTTGGTGGAAATTATGATAAGAAAATAGATTATCATAAAGAGTTTGAAAAATTTTTAGGTAACTTAGGTATAACTTGTGAAAGAAAAGAATTTAAAGGTGCAATGCTACCTTTTGGTGAATACATAAAAACTCCGATTAATAAGGAAAGAAATTTATTATTAGTTGGAGATGCAGCTGGTTTAGTAGATCCATTTACAGGTGAGGGAATATATTTTGCCATGCTATCAGGAATAAAATCATCCAAGACGATTATTAATGCTTTAAAAACAAATGATAAAAATGAAATTGATAAATATATTGACGAAATTAATGAAATTACAAAAAGTATACGTAAAGGTGCTAAGCTTAAGAAACTAGTTTATAAATTTAGAAAGCCTGTTTTTAACGCTATGAAAAATGAGAAGTTTGGAAGTCATATATTTAATGACTGTTTGTATGAATCAAATTATGATTTATTAGAAATTATATTTCATCATAAATAAATATTTAAAAAGGGGATATATACAAGTATTTTTTCTTGTGATACATTCCCTATATTTATATAAATGTTATTAATAATCTAATTGTTTTAGACTTAGAAGAATGAAGTTATTAGATTTTTGTTTTACTTTATAAATTTTCAATTTCTTCTCAATATCTTTATCGATTTTTTCTTTTTTTTCATCAGAGAAAAGTTCTCTAATTGCATCAATAGCAGAAGCGATTACTGTGATAGTACCTGCACTTCCAAGTTCAAACCCCATCAATTCTGTTTCTGAAAGTTGTCCTCTTATCATATTATTTATTTGTTCAACTAAATCTCCTTTTATCATGATATAGTCCCATTTCCCCCACAATCCAGCTAAGAGCTCATCCTTAGTAAAGGCCTCAAATGGAGGATTTTCTTTTTCAAGTGAACTTATTTCATTTAATATATCTTCAGAAGATTTACCAAGTGTATTACCTATAGCTGATAAAACTTCATCAGAATATTTTTTTGCTTGTTTTTTAGTGTGTTTTAATAATAAATCTCTATCAATGCCAGTTTTTAAACTTACTTTATCTCTACTACAATTATTTTTTTTCAAATACATATCTAAGTAATTCATAATTAACCCCCTTGAAAATTATTAATATTATAAAATGCATTTCTATGCTTAAATAAAACTTATTTTAGATTGATTACTAAAGATGTTTCTTATAAATTTAAACATTAGTAATCTAATTGCTTCAAAGTTAAAAATACTATATCATCAGACATACTACTTAATTTATAAAGTCTAAGTTTTTTCTCAATTTCTCTATTAGTTTTGTCGCAATTACTAAATAAATCTCTTACAGCTTCTATGGCAGAAGTAAGTATAGTTATACTGCCACCACTTCCTAATTCAAATCCTAAAGTTTCTGTTTCAGTAAGTTGATTTTTCATTATATTATAAATTTCTTTTCCATAAGCCCCTTTAATAACTATGTAATCCCATTGTTCGTTTAATCCCAATAATAATTCGCCAGGATTATAAGCCTCAAATGCTGGATTCTCTTTTTCCAAAGTCAAAAGGTCATTCAATACATCACCAGGTGTTTTATTTATTGTATTAGCGATTGCTATTAGTACTTTGCCAGAGTATTTTTCAACACTTCTTTTTGTATGATTAGAAAGTAGCTGTTGGCTTACTCCTGTTTTTTTATGAATATCATATCTTTTACAATTATTTTTTTTTAAATATAAGTCTAGATAGTTCATTTGATTTCTCCTTTAAAAATTTTATTACTAAAAAATATTTTACTAATAATATATATTGTAGTGATAAAATCATAAAATGTATATTTAAAAATGAAAAAATTATAGAAAATGTTTTTAATATAAAAAATAATAGTACAATTATATTAAAGTCAATATCTGGGGGGAATAAGAATGGAGAGTAATTATAAAGTAGCATATTATAATGAGTGGAAAACACTACAAAAAAGAGATTTTAAAAATGTGGAAGAAATAAGAAATGTTATATATGACGAAGATAAGAAAGAATTTTCTATAAAAGTATTTAATAGAGAATATATCTTAAATTGTAATGATGAAACAATAAGACGAAGTGCTGATAATCATATACCAAGTGCGGAAACTGGCGTTATGATATTAAATTATTTATCTTTTACAGAAAATAATGTAGATAAAACTAACAAATGGGTAAGCCTAAAAGAAATACCAAATGGAGGGATGATGTTCTATCCAGCTTTCTATAAAAGTAGTATAGTTAGTTTAATTAATACTTTTGGTTATGATTCATCAAAATTAAGAAAGTGTGGAGAGAATCTCGGTGGAAAAGAAATAAAAATGGGTGACATAGCCTTCGAGTTTGAAGTTTTTCCAAAGGTATTTTGTCGTGTTGTAATATGGGAAGGTGATGATGAAATTGAGCCAAGTGCTACACTTTTATTTGATTCTTCAGTGCAATATATTATGCATGTGGAAAGTATAATTGGTCTGGGAGGATACGTAATTAATAAAATTATTAATGAGCTAGGAAGAGGTTAATATATGCAACCAGTTATTTTAAACCTTGATTAAATCTAGTAAAAAACGTAAAATATAAAGATATGATATTAAAGAATTGAATTTAAAATAATTATAATAAATAGATTAAAAGGTGATTATATAAAATGATAAAAGAAATAATAGTAGTTGAAGGAAGAGACGACGTTACAGCTGTAAAAAGAGCGTTAGACTGTGAACTAATAACTACTGGAGGATTTGGATTCCCTAAAGGAGTTATGGAAAGGATTAAAGCAGCCCAAGAAAGAAGAGGTGTTATAATTTTTACTGATCCAGATTTTGCAGGAGAAAAAATTAGAAAAAAAATAGCAGCAGAAGTACCAGGATGCAAGCATGCTTTTTTACCAAGAGAAGAAGCCAAAAAAGATGGAGATATAGGAATAGAAAATGCATCTCCGGAAAATATACTAAAAGCGTTAAATAAGGTTAGAACTGAAAGCATAGAAAAAAGAACTGAATTTTCACAAGTAGATTTAGTAACAAACGGACTTATAGGTAATGAAGATGCCTCTTATAGAAGAGACACTGTAGGCCAGATACTGGGAATTGGATACGGAAATGCAAAGCAATTCTTAAATAGATTAAATAACTACGGAGTTTCAAGAGAAGAATTTAATAAAGCAATAGAAAGTTTATAAGGAGACGAACATGGATAGATTATCATCACATCAGGCCACAAAAGAAGTTGTTCAAAAACATAATTTTAAGTTCTCAAAATCATTGGGACAAAACTTCTTAATAGATACAAATGTAATCGATAAAATTATTGCAGGAGCAAGAGTTAAAGAAGGAGATTATGTAATAGAAGTAGGACCAGGAATCGGAACACTTACGAAAGAAATGGGAAAAAATGCAGAGAAAGTTGTTGCAATAGAAATAGACAAAACTTTAATACCAATATTAAAAGAAACTTTATCTAATTTTCCTAATATAGAAGTAATCAACCAAGATATATTAAAAGTTGATGTACAAGAACTAGTAAAAGAAAAATTAAATGGAGGGCCGGTAAAATTAATAGCTAACCTTCCATACTACATAACTACACCAATAGTTATGAAGTTTTTAGAAGAAGATATACCAGTAACTGATATAGTTGTTATGGTTCAAAAAGAAGTTGCTGATAGAATGAATGCTAAGCCTAACACTAAGGATTACGGTGCATTATCAGTAGCAGTTCAATATTACTGTGATACAGAAATAGTTGCAAAAGCTCCGAGACATATGTTCATGCCACAACCAAATGTTGATTCAACAGTTATAGGACTTCATGTAAGAGAAGAACAAATATATCATGTAGATAATGAAGATGTATTTTTCAAAACTGTTAAAGCATCATTTGGTCAAAGAAGAAAAACTCTTCTTAATTCACTAAGTGGACTTGGATTCTTAAGTAAGGACCAAATAAAACAAGCTCTACAAGAAGCCAATATAGATGAAAAAAGAAGAGGGGAAACTTTATCAATAGAAGAGTTTGCTTCATTATCAAATGAAGTAAATAGAATTCATAATGAAAATAAATAAGTTAATTAAAGCTAGTCTTAGGACTAGCTTTTTTAATACAAAAATAAATATGTATTATTATAGTTTACAGATATATCTCTAATGGATATATATAAAAGATATATTAACTTATGATTCTGGAGACTTAGAATTAATAAAACTAATATTATATATGATGGCAGGCGTAGGAATAGGGCTAACAATTCCTCTTTTAATATGTGCAGTTAAGGCTTATAAGAACATAGCTAAATAATACAAATTATATGACATTGAACTAGAACTAATATTTTATCAATAAAATATTAGTTCTACTTTTTACATTGAAAATTTTAAGGCATATTGGTAGTACTTAATAAATAAGTTATTACATATAATTTCTTGAGAGATTATGTTAAGGGGTGAGAAACTGATGGCTACCAAAAGAAAGTTTAAAAGAGATTATATTATGCTAGAAGCTAAAGACATGAACTATAGATTTAAAGATAAGGTATCGCCAAAGGCTTTTGCAAAAATTGAAGTCACTGATGAGAAATCAGTTATAGCTTTGTATGCTGAAAATCTGAAAAATGTAAGTGAAGGTTATTCAGTAGTAGCGATAAGAAGTGACTACGAAACCATAGATTTAGGGAACTTTAATGTTAATAGTCAAGGAAAAGGTGAGTTTAGCCTGGATATGGGTGATGAGGATATAGACATAAAAGGAATAGCAGTTATACAAGATAGAGCAGTTCCACTTATAGGTTTTAAGGGGAGCAAAATAGAAAACTTTGAAGAAGTATTATTTCCTCCACAATATGAGTTTGAAGAAGTAGATGATGACGAGTATGAGTACGAAGAAGTAGAATATGTTGAGGTGGATGACGTTATTGATGACGAACCTATTGATTATGAAGATATAGATGTAGAAGAAGAAGTAGATGATGACGAGTATGAGGAATACGAGGAATATGAAGAAATAGAATATATTGAAGAAGATGAAATGAGAGATAATGAATATGAGTATGAGGAAGTTATTTATGAAGAAATTGAAGAAGATGGATATGAATACGAAGAAGTAGAGGATGAGGAATATGAGGAAGTTCATACTAATATACAATCAAAAGTGTCAGAAAAGAAAAACACTAAAAGTAGAGATGATGACTATATTGAAAAGAAAATAAACAAAGCCAAATCTGTTTTAGAAAAGCAATACACAAAAAATGCTTATGAAACAGTAAAAACAAAAACAGAGCCAACTAAAATAGCTGGTACATTATTAATGCCAAGACAAATTAAAAAAGGGTTAAAATATTTTAGAGAAGTAAAACCTTTTGTAGCAGATTATATTGATAGTACTAGATGGTGGAAAATAGAAATCAATCCAACAACTTTATGTGGTTATACAATGCCATATTTAGGTTACGTAAATTCTTTAAACTATACAATGTACAGCGATGCTGTAATGCAGTCTTATAAATATAGACACTACTTATTTGGAGTACAATATGATGAATATAATAAGAGACAATATTATATTTATGCAGTACCAGGAAGAAAAAATGAACAACCAGATAAGGGAAATACAGGATTTACAAGATATCAAGCATGCGATAATAGAAATAATTCTTTAGGTTACTGGTTATGTTTTGTTGATTGTAAAGCAAGACGAATAGTTAAATAAAATAAACGGTTTATATGATATAATACACATAAAATAGTAATTGAGCTGTAAGGAAAAGAACTATTTAAAATAAATTAATCTTAAAATTAACAACAAAACGTTATATAATAGTTATATAAAACATTTAACCGGGGGTAAGACATGGCTAGAAGAAGAAAAATAAAAAAATCAGTGTTCTTAGTTGCAGCTATTATACTATTTTTTGGTGTATATATTATATCGTTTACTCTTTTCTCTAATAAAGACAATAGTAGTAAAGATAATGCAGTGAAAATAGAAGAGCCTGAAGATAATAGATCTTTACTTAAACAATTAGAGGAAAAAGACAAGATATATTTATCTGATGGTACTGTATCAGATGTTAGAGTTGATGAGCAATTATTAGAAGAGTTAAGATACTCTTTTGAGGATATTAGCAAAATAAGAAAACCAGCATCTTATGAGTCTACTTATGAAGGATATTCAGATGACGGACTAAAGTTTTCAACAAATTTAGATGTAATAAGAATTTATACAGTCAATGAAGAAGAGTATTATAAAATTCCTGTAGCATCTAAGGACGAATTTAAAAAAATATTGGATAAGAGCATCTATACATCTTTTGACTTTATAAAGCAATATAAAACATGGAAAGAAGTTAAGATAACTTATAAAGACACAACAAAGAACTTAAGCAAGTGGAAATATGATGACTTAGCAAATACAATGGCTGCGAAGAGAGTGGTTGGTAAAGTACAACCCGAGAAAAGTAAAGAACGAAGTGATTATAATTTTGTAATTGAAATCAAAGCAGATAATTATGAAGCCAAGGTTGAAGTTATGGGAGCTAACTATGTGAAAATAGAATCTAAAGAATTAAACTCCTATTACGAAGTTCATACAGCTTTATATGATTACATTAAGGATGAGGTTTTTCAATTATCTAAATAACAATAAAAAAAGTAGAAAATTTGATGATTCAAATTTTCTACTTTTTTTATTGTTATTTAATTTCTTCAAGTAATAATTCACCTACACGATAAACAGGACCTGCACCAGCAGTTATTAGTAAATCGTTAGGTTGCATATGAGTTTTTAGATAATCAACAATATTTTCGAATTTGTTGATATATATAGCATCCACATTATTGTGATATAGTTTTTCAACTAAGTCTTTAGAATGAATATCTCCTGGATCATCTTCCCTAGCAGCATAAATATCAGTTATTATAACTTTATCTGCAGAGTAGAATGCTTCTCCAAATTCATTGAAAAGGGATTTTGTTCTACTATAAGTATGAGGTTGGAATACACACCATAAAGTAGATTTTTTAAGTTTTTTAGCAGCAGCTAAAGTTGCTTTTAATTCTGTTGGGTGATGAGCATAATCATCAACGATTAAGGCATCGTTATAAGTACCTTTAACTTCAAATCTTCTTCCAACACCTGTGTACTTTATAATGCTATTTTTCACATCTTCTGCATTTATTCCAGAAACTAAAGAAACTATTATAGCAGAAGCAGCATTGTAAATGTTGTGTACACCGGGAACTGATAATTGGAATGTTCCTAAATCTTCTCCAAAGTAAGTTAAATCAAATGATCCAAATCCATTATCATTAAAATGAATATTTTTTATGATAACGTCATTTGAAGCTTCTTTACCATACTTGATTATATTAGCCTTAACATCATGTAATATTCCATCCGTATTAGGGCTATCACCATTTATTACAAAGTGACCATCTTTAGGTAGTAATTTTCCGAATTTATTAAATGAAGCCTTAATTTCTTCTATTCCAGAAAAATAATCAAGATGATCTTCCTCTATATTTAAAACGATTGCTATTTTAGGATTAAAGTTTAAAAAACTATCTGTATACTCGCAAGCTTCTGTTATGAAGTTTTGAGAGTTACCTATTTTTACATTACCACCAATTGACTTTAAGTTACCACCAACTAAGATTGTTGGATCTAAGTTAGTTGAACCAAATATAGTTGATAACATAGAGGTAGTAGTAGTTTTTCCATGAGTACCTGAAACTGCTATTGAATTTTTATACTCTCTCATTATTTGGCCTAAAAATGCAGCTCTATTTATTGTCAGTATATTTTTGTCTTTTGCAGCCATAAGCTCTTCATTGTCTGTGTGTATAGCAGCAGTGTAAACCACCATGTCTAATCCATCAACAATGTTTTCTTTTTTTTGGCCAATATAAATTTTTGCACCTTGTGATTGAAGTTTATCTGTCATTGAAGATTTGCTCATGTCTGAGCCTGAAACTTCGTAGCCCTTATTAAGGCATATTTCAGCTAAAGCACTCATACTTATTCCGCCTATGCCGATGAAGTGTATCTTCATAATAATAAAACCACCTTTCATTTAATTTATTTCTATGAATAAGAACAATTTTTGTGGTATAATTAAATAATGTTCAATATTTTAAGTATCATATGCATATACTAATTCATATATTATAGTTTATTTATTTTTCCATAATATATGAAACATAACTAATATTATATCATATAATAAAATCTTATGCATTATTTACTTTATACCATAAATGTTGTAATTGTAGGAGGTTACTGAAACAATGAAGTTTAAGAGAACGGAAAGAATTGGTGCTATAGTCAAGATATTATCTGACAACCCAAATAAAATTTATACATTAAGCTATTTTACAGAAACATTTAACGCTGCCAAGTCTACAATTAGTGAAGATTTATTAGTTGTAAAAAATGTATTCGAAAAACTACAATTAGGTAAAGTTATAACAATTTCTGGAGCGGCTGGTGGAGTAAAATACATACCTAAAACATCAATACAAGAAAATCAAAACTTCCTAATGGAGTTATGTGAAAAAATAAGTTCGCAAGATAGAATTTTATCAGGAAGATTTCTATATCTAATAGATTTAATATATGATCCGACAGTTGTAGCTAAAATAGGAAAGATATTTGCTTCAAACATAGATTACTCTGAAGCAGATTATGTAGTGACTATGGAAACAAAAGGAATACCAATGGCTCTTATGACTGCAAAAGCTATGAATTTACCATTAGTTATAATAAGAAAAGATATAAAGGTATCTGAAGGGCCAACATTAAGCATGACTTATGTTACAGGAGATAATTCGAAAGTAGAAAGTATGAGTTTACCAAGAAAAGCTATCAAGCCAGGAAGTAAAGTTATTCTTATAGATGATTTTATGAGAGGTGGAGGAACAATAAAAGGTATGACTCAACTTATGAATGAATTCGGTGCAGAAGTAATAGGAACGGGTGTATTCATAACAACATCTACACCAGAGAATAAATTAGTTGAAGATTATATATCTTTAATAGAAATAGATACAAAAGAAAATGAAATAGTTGTTAAGCCGAATTTAAAAACTTTTAAAGATGAATATAGAACGGAAGACGTTGTGGATGATACTTTAGATAATGTGACTGATGATGAAATTGATGAGTAATTCTAACTAATTCAAACTGTATAATTATTTTTATGGATAAAAAATAAAAAAAACTCTGAAAAATTAAAGGAATTTGTTAAAAAGTATAGAATTATTTACCAAACAGTTTATAATTATATTGGGTAAATTGTATTTTGTCAAAATCACAAAGGGGGATATTGAGGTATGAACATAACTGACGTAAGAGTAAGAAAAATTACTGATGAGGGGAAAATGAAATGTATAGTTTCAATAACTTTTGATAATTTATTCGTAGTGCACGATATAAAAGTTATCGAAGGTCAAAATGGACTATTCATAGCTATGCCGAGTAGAAAAGTTGGAGAAGGTAACTTTAGAGATATCGCTCATCCAATAAATGCAGAAATGAGACAAGTTTTAGAGGATGCAGTTTTAAAAGCATATGAAGAAGCATTAGCTCAATTGGAAGTTGCTGCAGAATAATTAAATAAAGTGGGAATATTTTAAAAATTTGCAATAAATAAACGAGTCGACTTAATCGGCTCTTTTTTAATGGAAAATATAGAATTATTAAGATAATAATGTATTATTTTTATTTTATAGTTAATAATAAAAGTATCTAAATAAAAATGATAGAAAATAAAAAATATTATTAGATTTGAAGAAATGTTGACAAAAACATGAAATAAAATTATGATTATATCATAAGATATAAATATGAAAATTAGTTTTATATAAAGGCAATGATAAGAACAAGTAATAATTAATAAAGATAAACAGAAAGTTACCGGTTGATGAGAGGTGCATATACAATTAATTATGAATACATCTTTGAGCTTCACACCGAAAAAATTTTGAGTAGGCTGTGACGAATTTGACGCACGTTATAGTGTCATAGTATTTATTTAGATACTAGCTGAGTTAAACAGTGTGAACTGTTTATAAATGAAGGTGGTAACGCGAGATATGCTCTCGTCCTTTTTAAGGACGAGGGCTTTTTTTATTATAACAAATTATAAAATTGATTTTTAAAATATAATTATAAAGGAGAAGAAGACTATGTCAATGACGACTTACGATGAATTAGTTGCTAGAGGATTAGTTGCTCAAGTAACAGATGAAGAAGAATTAAAAGAACTTATAAATGCAGGTAAAGCAGTATTCTATATAGGATTTGATGCAACTGCAGACAGTTTGCATGTAGGACACTTTATGGCCTTATGCTTAATGAAAAGATTACAGATGGCAGGAAATAAACCAATAGCACTTGTTGGTGGAGGGACTACAATGGTAGGGGACCCATCTGGAAGAACTGATATGAGAAAAATGATGACTCCAGAACAAATTAATTACAACTGTGAATGCTTCAAAAAACAAATGAGTAAATTTATAGAATTTGGTGAAGACAAAGCTTTATTAGTTAACAATGCAGATTGGTTATTAGATTTAAATTATGTAGAATTATTAAGAGAAGTTGGAACTCATTTCAGTGTTAATAGAATGCTTAGCTTTGAATGCTACAAAAGCAGAATGGAAAGAGGACTTAGTTTCTTAGAATTTAACTACATGATAATGCAAGCATTTGACTTCTATCATTTATACGAAAAATACGGATGTCAGATGCAATTAGGTGGAAATGACCAATGGAGTAATATGCTTGCAGGTACAGAATTAATAAGACGTAAATTAGGAGAAAATGCTTATGCATTAACTATAACTTTACTTCTTAACTCAGAAGGAAATAAAATGGGTAAAACAGCTAATGGTGCAGTATGGCTAGATCCAAACAAAACTTCTCCATTTGAGTTCTACCAATACTGGAGAAATGTTGGGGATGCTGATGTATTCAAATGTATGCGTATGTTAACATTCTTACCATTAGAAGAAATAGAAGCTATGGAAAAATGGGAAGATAATAAAATAAACCAAGCTAAAGAAGTTTTAGCATTTGAATTAACTAAATTAATTCATGGTGAAGAAGAAGCTACAAAATCACAAGAAAGTGCAAGAGCCTTATTCTCAGGAACAGCACATGATAACATGCCTACAACAGAATTAACTGATGCTGATTTAACTGATGGAAAAATAGATATAATATCATTATTAGTTAAAAGTGGATTAGCTCCAACTAGATCAGAAGGTAGACGTAATGTGGAACAAGGAGGAGTAACTGTAGATGGTGAAAAAGTTGATGACTTCAAAGCTACGTTTACAAAAGATGATTTAAATGGTGATGGTATGGTTATAAAACGTGGAAAGAAAAAGTTCCAAAAAGTAGTTATAAAATAATAAAATAATAAAATAATAAATAGCAGTAGCTACTAAATTATAGTTGCTGCTATTTTTGTGCATACTAAGATAATACAAAGAAATACAAAAACCTAGTAATTTTATAAAAAAAATGCTATATTATAAATGACAATAATACGATTGAATTATATACTATTCAACAAATAATACACCATAATAGTAACAATTATAAAAAACTTTATTGAAATGGAGTGAAAATATGAACTTTAAAGCCATAATTCTTGCTGCTGGAAAAGGTACAAGAATGAAGTCAAAATATCCAAAAGTTGTTCATAAAGTGTGCGGAAAAGAAATGGTTAACCATATTATAGATGTATCAAAAAAATCTGGTGTTAAAGACGTAGTAGCAATATTAGGTCATGAATCAGAAGTCGTAAAAAATATATTACCAGAAGATACTATGATTGCAATGCAAACAGAGCAACTAGGAACAGGTCATGCTGTTAAAATGGCAAAAGAATACATAAATGATGAAGACACAATAGTTATTTTATGTGGAGACACACCTCTTATAAAAGAAGAAACCCTAAAAAAATTATTTGATTACCATATAGAAAATGAATATACAGCTACAGTTTTAACTACAAAAGTTGAAAACCCAACTGGATATGGAAGAGTAATAAGAGATGAAAATGGTGATTTACTAAAAATCGTTGAGCAAAAAGATGGAAATGCTGAGGAATTAGCAGTGAATGAAATTAACTCTGGAATTTACTGTTTCAAAGGCAAGATGCTAAGAGAATCCCTAGACTTACTTGATAACAACAATGCTCAAGGAGAGTATTACTTAACTGACACAATAAAAATATTAAGAGATAAAGGATTTAAAGTTGGAGCATTCAATGGTTCTACAATTGAGGAATTAATGGGTGTAAACTCTAGACTAGAATTATCTAAGGCAGAAACTCTTATGAGAAAAAGAATAAATGAATTCCACTTATTAAATGGAGTTACTATAATAGATACAGCATCTACTTATATAGAAACAGATGTGGAAATAGGACAAGATACAATAGTATATCCAGGAGCTATGCTTCATGGTAGAACTAAAATAGGTAATGAGTGTATTATAGGAATGAATACTTCTATAACAAACTCAACTATAGGGAATAACACAGAGATTAAAAACTCTACAATAATAGATTCTACTGTAGGAGAAAATACTACAGTTGGTCCTTATGCATATTTAAGACCAAAAAGCAACATAGGAAACCATGTTAAAATAGGTGACTTTGTAGAAGTTAAAAATGCAACAATAGAAGATAACTCAAAAGCATCACATCTGTCATACATAGGAGATGCCCATGTGGGTAAAGATGTTAACATAGGATGTGGGGTAGTATTTGTAAATTACGATGGAAAAAATAAATTTAAATCAATAGTAAAAGATGGAGCGTTCATAGGTTCTAATTCGAACCTGATTGCACCAGTTACAGTTGAAGAAAAAGGATATATTGCAACAGGGTCTACTATAACTGATGATGTACCTGAAGGATCTTTAGCTATTGCTAGACAAAGACAGGTTATAAAAGAAGGTTGGGTGGTCCAAAAAGAAAAAAGAGATGAGAATAAATAGCTAATTATTATTTTAGGAAAACACCTAATAATATTTATATAATTTTCAGGAGGATAAGTAATGAATACTAGCGGAAGCGAGATTAAAATTATTGCAGGTAATTCGAATAAGGAGTTAGCTGAAAAAATCGCAGAATATATAGGAGTAAAGGTTGCTGATTGCCAAGTAACAACATTTAGCGATGGAGAAATAAGCGTAAACATCAATGAAACAGTTAGAGGTTGCGATGTATTCGTAGTTCAATCTACTAACAACCCAGTTAACAACAACTTAATGGAATTATTAATAATGATAGATGCATTAAGAAGAGCATCTGCAGGAAGAGTAACAGCAGTTATACCATACTACGGATATGCAAGACAAGACAGAAAAGCTAAGGCAAGAGATCCAATCACAGCTAAATTAGTGGCAAACTTAATAACAGCAGCAGGAGCAGATAGAGTTTTAACTATGGACTTACATGCTTCTCAAATACAAGGATACTTCGATATCCCACTAGACCATTTATTAGGAGGAAGCTTATTAGCTAGCTACTTTAATGAGAAAAATATAGAAGATTTAGTTGTAGTTTCACCGGATCTAGGAAGTGTTACTAGATCTAGAAAATTTGCTAATCAGTTAGAGGGAGAAGTTCCAATAGCGATAATAGACAAAAGAAGACCTAAAGCTAATGTTTGTGAAGTAATGAATCTTATAGGGGATGTAAAAGGTAAAAATGTTATCATGTTAGACGACATGATAGATACAGCCGGAACTATAACAAATGCAGCTAATGCACTTAAGGAATTTGGAGCTAAAAATATATATGCTGGTTGTACTCATGCAGTATTATCTGGACCAGCTATAGAAAGAATAGAAAACTCTGCAATTAGTGAGTTAATAGTTCTTGATACTATAAAACTTCCTAAAGAAAAAGAAAATGATAAAATAAAAGTATTAACAGTAGCAGAAATGTTTGGAGAAGCTATTAAGAAAATATTCTCTAATGAATCTGTAAGTGTTTTATTCTAATTAGTAATTTATATGCAAGAGATATTAATCTATAGATTGATATCTCTTTTTTTATTTAAATTTATGATTACGATGCGAAATTAAAAGATTGAAAATTGAGTATTAAATTATATAGTTCTGGTAATTAATTTAATTATACGACTTAATTCATAGAGCCTGGAGGAATAAACATAGTGATTTAAATAATTACAAGGAGTAGGTTATGAATATATTTGATATATTAAGAATATCAATAGAAATTGAAGCGTCAGATATACATATTACAGTAGGCAGTATGCCAGTAGTTAGAGTAAAAGGAAGATTTAAAAAATTAACAGAAAACATATTAACAAATCATGACACAGAAGAGATGACAAGAGAAATTGCTGGAGATAAAAATTTTGAAAAAATTGAAAAATATGGTGAATGTGATTTTTCTGTAGCTGTAGAAAGTGGAGAAAGATTTAGGGTAAATGCATATAAGCAAAAGGGAAATTATGCTATTGCAATAAGGGCTATTACCTCTCAAATTCCTCCCTTCGAGACTCTTGGATTACCTAATATACTTAAAACGTTTACAGAAAAGCATAAAGGTTTAGTATTAGTTACAGGACCAACAGGAAGCGGTAAAAGTACAACACTTGCAAGTCTTATAGACATAATAAATAAAAACCAACAAAGACATATTATAACTTTAGAGGATCCGATAGAATACGTTCATCAACACAAGAAAAGCTTAATAAATCAAAGGGAGATAGGACAAGATACTGAAAGTTTTAACTCTGCTCTAAGAGCAATACTTCGTCAAGATCCAGATGTTATTCTTGTGGGAGAAATGAGAGATCTAGAAACTATTTCTATAGCGTTAACAGCGGCAGAAACAGGCCATTTAGTGTTTTCTACACTTCATACGATTGGGGCAGCCAAAACAATAGATAGAATAGTAGATATGTTTCCATCAGAGCAACAACACCAGGTTAGAACGCAATTATCCACTGTATGTGAAGGTGTTATTTCTCAACAGTTATTGCAGACTATAGATGGAAGAAATAGAGTAGTGGCTTTAGAAGTTATGGTGTCAAATCCAGCTATAAGAAATTTAATAAGAGAAAATAAAACTTATCAAATTCAAAATATTATACAAACAGGAAGTAAATACGGAATGCAAACGATGGATCAAGAACTAGTTAACTTATATAGACAAGGTAAAATATCAAGACAGAGTGTGCTTAGTAGATGTACAGACTATGAATATGCTAGTAGGTTAGTAGGGGATAGATACTAGACATTTGGGACATATTTTCAAGACTAAATGTATAATTTTTTAATCCCGATGAATTAAATTGTATAAATTTAATGATAAAAAATTATAATATTAAATATTTCTAAAATAAAAGGAAAAATATTATATGAAGTAGTATTTAATAATTATAAATATTGGGGAAATAAGACCATACTATTATTTTAAAAATAAAACTATGATATATTTAACAACAATAATAATTTTTATGATTTTATCCTATATTTCAGAGAAAATAATCTACAGACTAGATAATTGTATGGATAAAAATCTAACCAACAAAATATTAATATTTTTACCAAACATGATAATACCTATTTTAATATATACTAAGTATGAGTTAACCATACAAAGCATAAGTTATATGGCATTAATTCCTTTTTTGACAATGGTTTCAATAATTGATTTGAGAACAACTTATGTATATGATATAACAATACTTAGTGGTATAATTATGCAGAGTGTTATTTTTTTATTGGACAATCAGCTAACTAGAGGTTCAATGAGTAATATAAAAGGATTATTTATAGGCATTACCTTATCATATATTTTGGCAAAATCAACAAAATCATTGGGAGATGGTGATATAGGCTTTTATGGACTTTGTGCTTTTGTACTTGGTCAAGAATATAGCTTATATATGATATTTTTATCATTTATGTTAGCTAGTATTTATGGAGGGTATATACTTTTAGGAAAGAAAAAATCTATAAAATCATCAATTCCTTTTACACCATTTATATCTTTAGCAACAATTTTAATAATATTAACACAAAAAGATATAATTAATTTATATTTTGACATTCTAAGCAGAAATCTATAAAGGAGGATAAAAATGTATATAATAGTAGGTCTGGGAAATCCAGGTAAACAATATGAGAATACAAGACATAACGTAGGATTTAATGTAATAGATATTTTAGCAGATGAATATGGTATAAGTGTAACTAAAACGAAGCATAAAGCTTTAATAGGAGAAGGAAGAGTGGGGACAGAGAAGGTTGTTCTTGTAAAGCCTGTAACTTATATGAATCTTAGTGGAGAATCCTTAGCTGAGATATATAATTTTTACAAAGTAGAAACTAGTAACATTTTAGTGATATATGATGATATAGATTTAGATGTTGGTAAAATAAGAATAAGAAAAAAAGGTAGTGGTGGGACTCATAATGGAATGAGATCTATTGTTAAGTGTTTAGGAACAACAGATTTTCCAAGAGTTAGAGTTGGTGTGTCTAAGCCAGAACCAGGTAGGGATTTAGCAAGTTTTGTTCTTTCTAGATTTAGTAAGGAAGAAGAAGGAGATTTAAAGGACGGTCTAGAAAAAGCTATTAAAGCTATAGATTGTATTATTAAAGAAGATATAGATTTATCGATGAATAAATTTAATGGAAAGTAATTAGGAGGCTATCATGAAGGATGTATTATTATATCCTTTGCAGAATTTAAATGAATATAAGGAAATTATAAGCTATATTGAGGAAAGTGATGGTGCAGCCTTAGTTAATGGTTTATTACCTATGCAAAAGCCACATATAGCTTATTCTATATTTAAAGAATTAAAAAAACAAATCCTTTTTATCGCCAATAGTGATTTAGAAGCAAAAAAAGTTTATGAGGATTTAGAAGGCTATATTAAAGGAAAGGTAGAATATCTATCAAGTCAAGATATTTACTTTTATCATTTAGATGCAAAGGACAGAAGCGAAGAAGCAAAAAAATTAAAAACACTGCTTAAATTGGCTAAAGGAGAAAAGGTTATTACAGTAACTTCTGCTGAAGCTATTTTAAGAAAGTATATACCTAAGAAAGTATTAATAGACAATATAATTACTTATAAAGTTGGAGATGTTGTTGACATAGAAAAATTAACCGATACCCTTGTTAATTTAGGATACGAAAGAGTTTCTAAAATTGAGGGCTTTGGTCAATTTAGTATAAGAGGTGGAATAATAGATATTTTTTCTTTAGAGTACACTAACCCTATTCGTATGGAATTATTTGACGATGAAGTAGATTCTATACGAACTTTTGATGTGTTTTCACAAATGTCTATAGAAAAAGTAAAAAAGATTGTAATAACACCATCGAGAGAGTTTATATATCCTGTAGAATTGGATAAAATAGTAAAAAACCTAAAAAAAGAAGTCAATGACAATACAGATGAAGATGCTATTTCCAATATTGATAAAATATCAAGTAGAACTTACTTTGAAGGAATAGAAAATTATATTGATTATATTTATCCTCAAGACAACAAAAGTATTTTTACTTATCTAAATGAAGATGCAGTAATTTTCACACAAGATATTACAAGACTTAAGGAAAAGTGTGAAAATTACTTTAATGAGTTTAAAGAAAATTATAAATTGAACTTAGAAAGAGGACTAGCTCTGAAAAATCAAGGTAAGCTAATTTATACCTATAATGACTTAAGTTACCTTATAGAAAACAGATCTATTCTTTTAAATACATTATTAACAAGACAAATAAATGAGTTTAACATAAAGAGAATTATTAATTTTGATTCTAGGGAAATACCACCATATAATGGTAAATTAGAACTTTTAGCAGAAGACTTAAACAGATTAAAATATAGTGGGAATAAAGTTGTACTAGTGACAAGCACTTTAGAAAGAGCAAAGAAATTAAGCAAGGATTTGACTGAACTTAATGTAGAAACAATAGTATCTAAGAGCAGAGATATTGAAATTCAATCTTCCCAAATAATTATTTGCCCGGGAAATATACGAAGAGGTTTTGAGTATAAATCAATTAAATTTATAGTAATTACAGATAATGAAATAATAGGAGTTCAAAAAAGAACTTCAACAAAGAAGAAAAAAAATAAAAATAAAAATGGGAAAAAGATTGACTCTTTCCTAGATTTGAATATAGGAGACTATGTTGTTCATGAGAATAGTGGTATAGGTAGATATACTGGAATAGAACAAGTTTTGGTAAATGGAATTAAAAAAGACTATATAAAAATAATTTACCAAGGTGGAGATAATCTTTATGTACCTATTGATCAAATGGATAAGGTACAAAAATATATTGGTGCTGATGTAGAAAGGGTCAAATTAAATAAATTAGGAACTAGTGAGTGGACTAGAGCAAAAGCTAAGGTTAAAAGAGAAATAGAAGATATGACTAAAGACCTTATTGAGCTTTATGCAAAAAGAGAAAAAGTTAAAGGATTTAAATTCTCAAAAGATACTCTTTGGCAAAAAGAATTTGAAGATCTATTTCCTCATGAAGAAACAGAAGATCAATTAAAGGCTATAAAAGAAACTAAGAAGGATATGGAATCTTCAAAAGTAATGGATAGATTAGTTTGTGGAGATGTTGGATATGGAAAGACGGAAGTAGCGATTAGAGCCATTTTTAAGGCTTGTATGGATAACAAGCAAGTTGCTGTATTAGTTCCTACTACTATTCTTGCTCAGCAACATTACAATACCTTTAAAGAAAGATTTGAGAATTATCCAATTAGAGTAGAAGTTTTAAGTAGATTTAAAACACAAAAACAACAAAAACAAATTATAGAAGATGCAAAAAAAGGTTTAGTTGACATACTAATAGGAACTCACAGAATCGTTTCAAAAGATATAAATCTACCTAAACTAGGATTAGTAGTCATAGATGAAGAGCAAAGATTTGGTGTTAAGCATAAGGAATCTTTAAAGAAAATAAAAAATACTGTAGATGTATTAACTTTATCAGCAACACCTATACCAAGAACTCTTCATATGTCACTTAGTGGGATTAGAGATATGAGTGTTATAGAAGACCCACCACAAGAGAGACATCCGGTTATAACTTATGTTACTGAGGCTAAGGAAAGTATCATACAAGATGAAGTTGAAAGAGAAGTAGCTAGAGGGGGGCAAGTATTCTTTGTATATAACAGAGTGGAAGGTATTGAAAGAATGGCTGCAAAAGTACAAGAATTAGTTCCAGATGCTAGAGTTGCTGTGGCACATGGGAGAATGACTCCAAAAGTGCTGGAAAATATTATAATTGATTTCCTAAATAAGGAATATGATGTTTTAGTTTGTACAACAATAGTTGAAACAGGTATGGACATTTCGAATGCTAATACAATGATAATTTATGATGCAGATAAAATGGGTCTAGCACAGTTATATCAATTACGTGGTAGGGTTGGAAGAAGCTCTAGACAAGGTTATGCTTACTTAATGTATGAAAAAGATAAGGTTTTAAGCGAAGTAGCAGAAAAAAGATTAAAAGCTATTAAAGAGTTTACAGAATTTGGTTCAGGGTTTAAAATAGCTATGAGAGACTTGGAAATTAGAGGTGCAGGAAATATACTAGGTTCTCAACAGCATGGTCATATGGCAGTTATAGGATATGACTTGTATGTTAAAATGCTAAACGATGCTATAAGAAAAGTTAAGGGAGAACTTATAGTTGAAGAAGTGGAAGTTGAAATTGATTTAAGTGTTAATGCATATATCCCAGATTATTATATTAATGATGAATTAATAAAACTAGAAATGTATAAGAAAATTGCATGTATAGAAAATAAAGATGATTTAGCAGAAGTTCAGTATGAGCTGGAAGATAGATTTTCTGATATTCCTAAACCTGTAGAAACCTTATTAAACATTGCTTATATAAAATCTATGTGCAAAAAACTTAAAATAGAAAAAGTAAGACAAGTTAAAGATGAAATAATTTTAAGTCCTTTAACTAGATACAAAACTAAAGAAACAATAGGATACAAAATAGTTAAGGAATTAGAAGAACTATTAGAAAAAATGTTAAAAATAAACAATTAATTTGGAGAGGTGTTTTATGAAAAAATTATTTACTTTTATCCTGTGCTTAATGATGACAGTATCATTAATAGGGTGCAGTGCAGATAAAAAAGCAGTGGCTATAGTAAATGGCCAAGACATAACTTTAGAGAATTACCAAAAATTATTGTACTTAAATAAATCATCAATGGAATCTTATTATGGAAGTGATATTTGGTCTAAAAAAATGGAAGACGGAAAAACTTATTCAGATACATTAAAAGAAATGGTACTTCAAACTATGATAGGTTCTGAGGTTATTTATCAACAAGCAGAAAAAGAAAAAGTTACTCCTACAGACAAGCAAGTACAAGATCAAATTAAGAGTTTCAATGAAAGTGCAAAAAATAATACTGAATATCAAGAGCAACTTAAAAAGGTGGGAATAAATGAAGATTTTCTTAAGTTTCAATTTGCAAGAGATTTAGCTAATACTAATTTACAAAAGAAATTTGAAGAAGATACAAAAATAACAGAAGCTGAAATGAAAAAATATTATAAGGATAACAAAAAAAGTTTTTATACTGATACTGTAACAGCTTCTCATATACTATTAAAAACTCAAGATAGTGAAGGAAAAGAATTATCAGCTGAGAAAAAGAAAGAAGCTAAGAAGAAAGCAGAAGAAGCCCTTGCAAAGGTTAAATCAGGAGAAGACTTTGCAAAGGTAGCTAAAGAATACTCTCAGGATTCATCAGCATCGAAAGGTGGAGAATTGGGTACTTTTGGTAGAGGTCAAATGGTATCTGAATTTGAAGAAGCAGCTTTCAACATGAAAAAAGGGGAAATCTCTGGCATAGTAGAAACTAAATATGGTTACCACATAATAAAGGTTACAGATAGAATAGATAAACAAGAAACTTATAATGATGTAAAAGATAAAATAAAGACTACATTAGCGGGTCAAAAATATACTGAATATGTTGAAAAACTAAAAAAAGATTCTAAGATAGAACAAAAAGAAGATGTTGTAAAATCTGCTAAATTTTAATATAATAAGCTATGTCCAATTAAGGATATAGCTTTTTTTGTATATTTTTCTTATCAATGGTAAAAATATATACATATAAAGACAGTAATGGAGGGATTAATTAATAAATGAGAGCGACAGGAATAGTTAGAAGAATAGACGACTTAGGAAGAGTTGTTATTCCTAAAGAGATTAGAAAAACCCTTAGAATAAGAGAAGGTGATCCTCTAGAAATATTCACAGCTAAAGACGGAGAAGTAATCCTTAAAAAATACTCTCCAATTGGAGAGTTAAATGAATTCTCACAAGAATATGCTGAAACATTAGGAGAAACACTAGGACAAGGTGTCGTAGTAACAGATTTAGATTCTATAATAGCTGTATCTAAATTACCTAAAAAAGATTATAAAGAAAAAAGTATAAGTAATGAATTAGAACAATTGATTGAAAATAGAGTAGTTAAGCATGCTAATGATAATAAAATGATACCATTATACAAAGATGATTCTACTCCATATAGCGGTCAAATTATTATGCCAATTATAAGTGATTCAGGAGACTGTATAGGTTCAATTTCAGTAGTTACAAAAGACAATGAAGTTTTTTCTGAAGATATAGAAAAAATTCTTAAAATTGCAACTAGCTTTTTAGGAAAGCAGGTACAATAAATACTAAAGGCCCTTAATATAAGGGCCTTTAGTATTTAAAAAATTTGTTTTCTAAATAATTAAAAAATCTTAAATTATTGAATATACTTATATAGATGTGATATATTAAAGTTTGTTATATAAATGATATGGAGGTAAGTTATGAATAATAACGCGCAGAAAGAATCGTTTTTAAAAGGTGCGCTTATACTTGGGATGGCAGGTATAATCGTTAAGATAATGGGTGCATTTTTTAGGATTCCTCTTGGTAACATAATTGGATCAACGGGATTAGGGTATTACCAAGCGGTATATCCAGTATATACTTTGTTCTTAACATTAGCTACAGCAGGGTTTCCTACCGCGCTTGCAAAATTAGTTTCAGAACAAAGAGCTGTAGGAGATTTTGGTGGAGCAAATAAAACATTTAGAATATCATATACAGTTTTATTTATTACTGGATTGATATCATTTTCATTTTTCTTCTTTGGTGCAGATTTTATATCTACAGTACTATTGAAAAATAGTGGAGCGTACGCAGCATTAATTGCTATTTCACCTGCTTTGCTTTTTGTTCCTTTGATGTCTTCTTATAGAGGATATTTCCAAGGAAGAAGAGAAATGTCCAAAATAGCTATTTCTCAAATAATTGAACAGTTTTTCAGGGTAGTATTAGGATTATTCTTGGCATATATGCTTATGAAAAACTTTGGAGAACAAATGGGAGCTGCTGGTGGAGTACTAGGAGCTGCAATAGGTGGGTTTGCGTCTGCTGTATTTTTAATTTACATATATCTAAGAGGTAGTAAATCTAGAAAAGCTGAAATAGCTCAAAGTAAGCATATAAAGCTTGAAAGTACGGGTACTATATTAAAAAGATTATTATATGTTGCCATACCTATAAGTATTGGTGCATGTGTAATGCCTTTAGTAAATATGGTAGATAGTGTAATAGTAGTAAGAAGGCTTACAGAATCTGGATTTAACATAGAACAAGCCAATTCTCTACTTGGTCAATTATCAGGAATGGCAATATCAACTGTAAATTTACTTGTAGTTATAGACCAAGCTATAGGTATGAGTTTAGTGCCATCTATTTCTGAAGCTTATGCATTAAAGCAAATGAAAAGAGTAAGGAAAGAAGCTAAGACGGGTTTAAAAACTATATTGTTACTTACTTTACCAGCTACATTTGGATTTGCAGCCCTTGCAGGTCCAATAATGAAACTATTATATCCTGCTGAACCAGCGACTCTTGGAACTATGTTATTTGTTGTATCTCCTTGTGCAGTATTTTTAGGTTTAATATATGCACAAAATGGTATACTACAGGGTATGGGGAAACCTATGATGCCAGTTATAGCACTGGCTATAGGAATGGTATTTAAAGTAGTACTAAGTTATGTATTAACAGGTATACCATCAATAAATATAATAGGTTCTGGAGTAGGTACTTTATCAGCATATGCAGTAGCATCTATAATAGAGTTTATGTATATAAAGAGACATCTAAAATTAAGATTATCACCGAAAGAGTTTGTTATAAAACCAATGATAACAGTTATAACAATGTATGTAGTTGTTAAGCTATCGTACGGATTTATGGTAGGTTTCTTAGGAAACTCATTATCAACTCTAGTTTCAATAGCTATCGGTGGGATTGTTTATGGTTTAGTTTTACTAGGAATAGGTGGAATTAGAAAAGAAGAAATTTTAACTATGCCAAAAGGTGAAAAAATCTACTCAATTTTAAGAAAACTTAAACTTATGAAATAGAAAAATATATAAATGAATGATAGGATTATACTGAAGTGTAATCTTATCATTCATATTATAGGAGATAATAAAATGGGAAAAATATCTATTGTAGGACTAGGACCTGGAGATTATTCATTGATTAGCCAAGGTGCATTAGAAGCATTAAGTTCTAGTTCTAATGTTTATTTAAGAACTAAGAAACATCCAACAGTAGAACAATTACAAGAAAAAATTAAATATACTGCTTTAGATTACTTTTATGAAAAAGAAGATAACTTTGAAGAGGTATATGGACAAATTGCAAAATTTATAGTAGAAAAAGGCAAAAATGAAGACTTAGTTTATGCAGTTCCAGGTCATCCTCGCGTTGCAGAAAAGACTGTAGGCATTATAGAAGGTTTATGTATAGCAAATAGCCTAGAACTGGATATAATACCGTCTATGAGCTTTGTAGATGCTATGTATAATTATCTAGGAGTAGACCCGGCAGAAGGATTTAAGCTATTAGATGCTTTTGAGTTAGAAGAGTCTTATATAGATATAAGTACAAATACTATAATAACGCAAATATATGATTCTTTTATTGCATCAAATGTTAAATTGAAATTAATGGAACATTACGATGATGAACAAGAAGTTTGTATAGTAAATGGTGCAGGAATAAAAGATTTAGAAAATAAAACATATGTAAAATTATTTGAACTTGATAGAAAGCCTGAACTTTTTAGTTACTTAACAAGTTTGTACATACCCAAAAGCGATAAAAAGTTATATAATACAGTTCATGACCTACAAAATATAATGAAAAAGCTTAGAGGACCATTAGGTTGTGAATGGGATGCAAAACAAACTCATGAGTCTCTAAAAAAATATTTAATAGAAGAAGCTTATGAAGTGGTACAAGCTGTTGACAATGATGATATTGATGAATTAATTGAAGAGTTGGGAGATGTACTTTTGCAAGTTATATTCCATTGTCAAATAGGAGAGGAAGAAGGATTCTTTAACCTTAGTGACGTATCAAGTAGTATTTGTAACAAATTAATACATAGACATCCTCATGTTTTTGAAAATGTTGATATAGATATGAATAAATTTGATAAAACATGGGAAGAACTGAAAAAGAAGGAAAAAGGTGAGACCAGTGTAACTGAGGGCTTACAAAGGATTCCTCAATTTTTGCCGGCTCTAACTAAAGCAGAAAAAATACAATACAAGGCCGCTCTAGTAGGATTTGACTGGGATAATATTGGCGATGTTTGTAAAAAAGTTGAAGAAGAATACAAAGAACTACTTGACGAATGTAAATCAAGGAATATAAAATACATAAAGGAAGAGTTAGGCGATTTATTATTTTCAATAGTAAATTTAGCTAGATTTTTACAAGTTGATCCAGAAGAAGCATTAAACTTAACTAGTAAGAAATTTATAAAAAGATTTAAATTTATAGAAGATAATGCTAAAGCAATGAATAAGACATTGGAAGAAATGACATTAGAAGAAATGGATAAACTATGGGAAAAGGCTAAATTTCAATAAATAATAGAAGGAAATTTCATAAATATATAGAACTTACAAGAAAAGAGTTTTATATTAACACATTTTAGGAGGTAAAAATAATGAATAAAGCTGAATTAGTATCAAAAATGGCAGAAAAAAGTGAGTTAGAATTAACTAAAAAACAAATAGAAGATGCATTAAATGCATTCATGGCTTCAGTTGAAGAAGCATTAGTTGGAGGAGAAAAAGTACAATTAGTAGGATTTGGAACTTTCGAAACTAGAGAAAGAGCTGCTAGACAAGGAAGAAACCCAAGAGACCCACAACAAGTTATAGAAATACCTGCTTCAAAAGCTCCAGTATTCAAAGCTGGAAAAGTTTTAAAAGAAGCTATAAACAAATAAGAATATAATAGAGATTATAATAGATAAAAGTGTGGGCTTCCCACACTTTTTCTGCATACTAAGGAGGTCATATGAGACTAGATAAATTTTTAAAAGTATCCAGAATAATAAAGAGAAGAACAGTGGCAAAAGAAGCTTGTGATAAAGGGATAGTAACTATAAATGGAAAACAAGCAAAATCATCTTCAGAAGTTAATACAGGTGACATATTAGAAATTACTTTTGGAGAAAAAGTAATGAAGTTTAAAATAACTGAAATAAAAGAACATGTTCTTAAGGCTGAAGCAAAGGAAATGTATGAGATAGTAGAATAATATTTACACAACCTCAGTATATTTATATTAGGAGTAATTTATATATACTGGGGGGATATGATGGAACATAATATAAGTTTAAAAAACAGATCTAGTCTAGTTATATCAGGAGTAGATCATATATATTCTTTTAATGATAAGAGGGTAGAGCTTTTAACTTCAGCAGGAAGGCTTATTGTTGAAGGTGAAGGCTTGGATATGAATAAGCTAAACTTAGAAGAAAATATAATAAGTGTAGAAGGTACTGTAAATTCTATAAATTATGCCAAAGAGAAAAAACCTGAAGAAAAATTTTTAAAAAAGGTATTTAAATAATGGGATTCTTTGTAGAAGATATAGGTATATTTTACCTTACTATTTATGGTGGAATAGTAATAGGTCTATTGTTTGATTTTTATAGAGCATTAAGGGCCAATTTTAAAATAGTAAAGAAAATATCTTTTGTTTTTGATGTTACATTTTGGATACTTATAACAACTGTAATTTTTATAACAATCAATTTATTAGAAAGATTTGACTTAAGATATTATCATTTTGTAGCCTTATTTCTAGGTTTTATTTTATATTACAACACCATAAGTAAATATATTTTTACCATGTTTAATAAAATAATTTCTTTTATAACAAGCTTATTCAAAAAGACTATATACTACATAGTCGGTTTTTTAAATAATTTGTATTACATTATTATCTATTCAATACACCTTATTTTTGATATTATTTGTTATATACCGAGTATACTTTTATCAACTAATAGAAAAAGAAAAAAGAAAAAGGGTGTAGGTGCATGAAGATAAAAATGTTAAAAAGATTTATGGGTCAGTATATGATTCTAAGTTTATTTGTATTTTTTTTAGTGTTTAGTATCATCACTGGATTTATATTTCAGATTAGGAAAATAAATGAGTATAAAGGCCAGATAGCACAAATAAACAACCAGATAGAAGATACTAAAGAGGAAATAAGTAAGTTAGAAAAAATTTGTAAAAGTAATGATTTAGAATCAGCGGCAAGAGAGCAGCTTGGTATGATTAAATCAAATGAAATAATATATGCGGATTCCAGTGAAAGAGATAACTAAGTTATCTCTTTTTCGTTTATAATAATATATTATAAGTTTGACTAAGGAGGATAAAAATGAAAATAGGAACAATCGATATTGGAACAAACTCCATGAGATTATTAATTGCAGATTTTGAAGGCGATAAAATAGAAAATAGAAAAAAGTATATAAATACAACTAGAATAGGTCAAGGAGTTGACCAAGAAGGATATATTACAAAAGATGCATTAGAAAGAAACTTAAAAGCTCTTAAAGGGTTCTCTGATAAATGTAGAGAGGAAAAGTGTGAAAAAGTATATTGTATGGGAACATCAGCTCTTAGAGATAGTAAAAATGGACAGGACTTTGTTAATGAAGCAAAAAAATTAACAGATATTGATGTTAAGATAATTTGTGGAGAAGAAGAATCTAATTTAGGTTTTATGGGTGTACTGAAAGGCATAGAAGGTGATAAAAAAGAAGATATATTAGTAATAGATATTGGTGGTGGTTCTACAGAGTTTATAGTTGGAAATGAGAAAGGAATTAAGCTTTGTAAAAGTGAAAATGTTGGAGCGTTAAGGATGACAGAAAAATTTATTACATCAGATCCTATTAGCAATGAAGAATTTAATGATATGACAATTTTTATACAAGATACAATATCATCTACTATAGATAAGCTTAAAACAATGAATATAAGCAAAATAGTGGGAATTGGAGGCGCAATTACTTCACTTTCTGCTATGAATCAACAATTAGAAGTATATTCTATGGAAAAAGTTCATAATAGTGTGGTTACAAAAAAAGATTTAGAAAAAATTCTACAAAATTTAAAAATAATGACATTAAATGATAAGAAAACCTTAAAAGGACTACAGCCAAAACGAGCGGATATTATAACGGCTGGTGTAAAAATATTACATATTGTAATGGAAAAGTTAGAATTTGAAAAAATAATGATAAGTGAGTACGATAATTTGGAAGGCTTAATGTGTCAAAACTCAAAAAATATGTCTTAATTTTTTAGGAATACTAAAACTAATTGTGACAAAATATAATTCTCCCCTTTGATATAATTCATTGTAAACAGTAAACAAAGGAGGAGATTTTTTATGGAGAGAAATGGAGCTGCAATAAAGAATAGAGGTATTAATTTAAATAAATTAAAAATAAATAAATATATAAACACAAAGACGGCGATTTTTATGCTGCTGGGATTTTTTCTTAGTCGATTCACCATTGTGGATGGGGTAGCACCCTTTGGAATAGCATTTTTCTTATTTTTTGTTAAATTAGATCAATATAAATATCAGGTATTTTTGTCAACTTTGTTGGGCATATTATTATCATTTAATGATATATCATCTGTTGCTAAGTACAGTATATGTTTAGTTATTATTTTCGCTTTTAGTAATAAGATTAAAAGGTTGGATTCTGTAGCCAAGATAAGTTTATTAGGAGCTGTAATATTACTTCCTATGTCTTTGGGACAAACAGCATATTATGGTAATAACAACATATACGATTTTATAATAGTTTTTATGGAGTTTGTAGTCACGTTTATTTCATCATATATATTTTCATTTGGGACAAAGTTTTTAATAAATAATAGGAACAAGATGTACATAAGTCCCGAGGAGGTAGTTTCCCTCAGCCTACTGATTGCCTTTAGTATAATAGGTATAGGCAATATAGGTTTATTTGGTGTTTCAGCTAGAGGGGTTTTAGCAACTGTGTTAATACTTATAGCATCTATACTTGGAGGATCAACTCTAGGTGCTACAAGTGGAGTTATCGTTGGTTTAGGTTTTATGATATCTAACGTAGTATCAGCCTTATACATGGGAGTATATTCTTTTGCAGGCCTTGTATCAGGGGCATTTAATAAATTAAATAAATATATTTCTATATTAGGATATTTATTAAGTTGGATTATAATATATTCCTATACTTCAGGAATAACTTCAAATTTATCAAAAATAATTGATATAGCCATAGGGTGTTTAATAGTTTCCTTAATACCAAAATCATTTTTTAATAAGATGGAGAAACTAGTAAAAACCAAGGTAGACTCTAACGAAGCTGTTTATGAATATATAACGAGAAGTAAAAATTTAACAAATAGCAAACTTATGAATATACAAAGAGTATATAGTGAGTTAGCTAATACTTTTGACAAGGTAAGAGAAAGAGACAAAGTAATAGACCAAAGAGATATATCTACAATAATTGATTTAATTCATAATGATGAATGCCAATATTGTAGTATGCAGCGAATTTGTTGGGAATCAAAATTTAATTATACTTACAACTTAATATATGAAATAATTGAAAAAATAGAGGATGGTGAGATAAGTACAAGGGATATTCCAGAAAATTTTAGGAAAGAGTGTATGAAGCCAGAGCTAATTGTAAGAGTAGCTAATTATTATTATAAACTATATGCTCTAGACTATGATTGGAGTATGAAACTAAGTGAAAGTAGAAAGGTTATATCAAAACAAATAAAAGACATATCCAAATCCATAGAATGTATATCCAAAGGCTTGGAGCATGATATTATGTTGAATTTGGACAAGGAAAAAGAAATCTTTGATGAGCTTCAAAGATACAATATAATTGTGGACAAGGTTAATTATATTCAAGAAAATAACGATGATTTTAAAATAGCCATCGAAATGAAAAACTGCAGAGATGGTTGCTTGTGTGATGAGAAATTATTAAAAATTATTTCTAACTTTTTAGGAGAAACTTTAGATATTCAAAAGATCGGGTGTCATTGTTTAGGAGAAAATTGTAAGGTTATTTTTACAAAAGCTGAGAAATTTAAGGTGGTCACAGAGGTAGCAACCATGTCTAGAGATGGTCATATATTCTGTGGAGACAATTATACATTCATGGAAATATATGATGGCAAATATATGATGGCAATAAGTGATGGTATGGGAAAAGGCAAAAAGGCATATGATGAATCATCTGTTACTATAGACATTTTGGAAAATATGATGGAAGCTAAAATTGACAAAGAGATAGTCATAAACACAATAAACAATATGCTTTTACTTAAATCATCGGAAGAAATTTTTTCTACACTGGATTTAGGTATAGTTGATTTGAAAAAAGGAAGGTTAGAAACTGTTAAAATGGGTGCTTGCTCAACATATATTAGTAGAGAAAATAAGGATGTGGATATAATTTCATCTTCTTCATTACCAGTTGGAATTTTATCTGAAATAAATTTAGACAGACACAATGTTAAAATAAAGAATGGTGATTTTATAATAATGGTCTCTGATGGAATTGTTGATGCTGGTAAAAATAATGACTTTGGAGAAAATTGGCTAATATACTTCCTAAAAAATTTAACAACAACTAATCCAAAGGAAATCGCAAATCAAATTTTAGACCGAGCTCTAGAATTACAGCTTGGAGAGGTAGATGATGATATGACCGTGTTGGTAACTAAAGTTGTCAGCAATTAAAATATAAATATCAACAAAAAAGTATAAATATCTATAAATTTTGTTGATAAGATTGTAAAAAATGTTGATAAATAGGAGGAATATGGTGAAGTAATGTGAATTTGTTAATATAAAACCGTTGAAAATACTAAAACATATTAAAAAGAAGGGGTGTTGATATGTGAATAAGATTGTGGATAAGTCTTGGTTACACACAATATGTAAAATTGAATAATTTGTAAAAAATAAGCCATCCTATTATTAAGTAACTTGATGAAAGGGTGGCTTTTTATGGGCAGAAAGTTATTAAAATTATTAATCGTTTTATTATTATTATTTGGAATTTATACTACAAGACAAGATAATTATCATAATTGTGCTACAGTTTTTGCACAAAATGAAAAAGATGAAGAGAAACCAAAAAAAGAAATTGATTATAGTAAGTATTGTTGGAATTTATATACCTTATATAAAAATGACGATGCATGGTCAAAAGACTTAAAAAAATTTAATCAAGAGATGAATGAGCTTGAAAACTATATAGGAAAATTAACAAAATCAAAAACTCATTTATCTTTAGGAATGGGAATAAAAGAAAAACTTGATATAAAGCTAAACTCTCTATCAGCTTATGCTAAGTTAAAAAAAGATTTAAATAAGAATTCCTATGAGTATCTAAACATGACAGAAGAAATTAAAAAATCTTATTCTAGGTATATGAAGATCACATCACAGTTGGAGTTAGAAATACTTAAATTATCAGATAAAGATTGTAATAAATATCTATCCGATAAAAAAATTAATAATAAGTATGGTATGTATATAAAAGATATTAGAAGAAATCAAAAACATTATTTAGATGATAAAAGTGAAAATATATTATCAAACATGTCATCTATAAATGGACTACCTAGTAATGTTTACGATTTATTTAGAAATATGGATAAAAAAACCAATACAACTCCTGCAGAATACGAAAATGCTATACAAGACTATAATAGAGAAAAAAGAGTAGAAGCTTATAAAAATGAATTTCTTCCATATAACGATAATGTAAATACTTTAGCAGGATTGTTAAGTGGACAGGTTAATAAAAATGTGTTTTATTCTTCAGTTAGAAATTATGACTCATCTTTGCAAATGCATTTAGACTCAGATAATATAGATGAAAAAGTCTATAAAGGATTAATAAAAACTGTAAGCAAAAATACAGATAGTTTACATAAGTATATTAGTCTTAGGAAAAAAGTTTTAAACTTAGATAAAGTATATTATTATGATATGTTTGTACCTATTGTTAGTGAATACGAAGAGGTTGTTTCTTATGATAAAGCTCAAGGTATGGTTTATTCTGCTTTGGCACCTTTGGGTGATGCATATGGAAGTATAGTTTATAAGGCATTTAATGAAAGATGGATAGATGTATACTCTAAAGAAAATAAAGTTAGCGGAGGATATTGTTTATCAGTGTATGACAATCATCCTTATATACTACTTAACTATAATAGCTCTATAGGAGGGGTATCTACATTAGTTCATGAACTTGGTCATGGAGTTTATGAGTATTTAAGTACTAAAAATCAAAACTTTTATAATTCTTCTCCATCTATTTTTACTCATGAAGTAGCATCAACAACTAATGAAGTACTTCTTTATGAAAATTTGATTAAAAATGCAAAAAATAATAAAGAAAAGGCGTATTATATTAGCATGTATTTAGATTTTATAAAAAATACACTATATACACAAACTATGTATGCGGAATTTGAAGATTATATACATGAATCTGCAGAAAATAATAAACAACTAAATGCATTAGTATTAAATGATAAATGGTCTATGTTGTTGAAAAAATACTATGGAGATGATTTTGAAGTAGATCCATTATCTATGGTGGGGTGGGCTAGAATACCTCATTTTTATAATAGTTTTTATGTATATAAATATGCAACAGGATGCTGTAGTGCTGTTACTTGTGCTCAAGATGTACTAAAAAATGGACCAGATAACTATTTGAATTTCCTTAAAAAAGGTGGTTCAGATTATCCTTTAAATCTGTTAAAATCTAATAATGTTGATTTAAATAGTCAAAAGCCTATTAAAAACACTATAGATAAATTTGATCAACTGGTAGATGAGTTAGAAAAATTATTAGAAGAGTAGTAATTGTTTAACTAATAATAAACATGACAAAACTATAAGTATGATGATAAAATAAATATGAATATAATTTATTGTATTTAAGATTATTGGAGGGAATAACATTATGCAAAGGAAAATAAGAAAAGCGGTGATACCTGCGGCAGGTCTCGGAACAAGATTTCTACCAGCAACAAAGGCTCAACCAAAAGAAATGTTACCTATTGTTGATAAACCAACCTTGCAATATATAATTGAGGAAGCTGTGGCTTCTGGAATAGAGGAAATATTAATAATAACTGGTAAAAATAAAAAATCTATTGAAGATCATTTTGATAAATCAGTAGAGTTAGAATTAGAACTTGAACAAAAAGGAAAGACAGAATTACTAGAAATAGTTAGAGATATATCTAAGATGATAAACATCTATTATATAAGACAAAAGGAGCCTAAGGGACTTGGAGATGCCATATATTGTGCAAGAAGTTTCATAGGAGATGAACCTTTTGCTGTCATGCTTGGAGATGATATTGTAGATAATGACGTTCCATGCTTGAGACAACTTATGGATGCTTATGAGGAATATAGAACTACTATTCTTGGAGTTCAAACAGTTGAAAGTGAAAATGTAAATAAGTATGGTATAATAGATGCCAAACATATAGAAGATAGAGTTTACAAAGTTAAGGATCTAGTTGAAAAGCCTGATATAGATAAAGCACCTTCTAATATTGCAATTTTAGGAAGATATATAATTACACCTGAAATATTTGATATACTAGAAGACTTACCTATAGGAAAAGGTGGAGAAGTTCAGTTAACAGATGCCTTAAAAAGACTATCTAAAAAAGAGGCTATGTACGCATATAATTTTGAGGGAAGAAGATACGATGTGGGGGACAAATTAGGTTTCCTAGAAGCTACTGTAGATTTTGCTCTTAAAAAAGATGAGTTAAGAGATGATTTTATGAAATATCTTAAAAAAGTTAGCCTTGAAGACGCTGATAAAGAATAGGTACAAAATTTAGAGAGGTGATTCATATGGCTAAAAATATGCAAAAAAAAATGACTAAAGTTCTAGCAATAGGAATAGCTGTAATTTTTATATTAACAAGTATTTCTACGTTAATAAGAATGTTAGCATCGTCATTATAGTGAAAAGCTGGTCTTTTAAGACTGGCTTTTTTTATGTGAACAAAACTACTATTTATATATGATTGTACAATAAAAAATTATAGTGTATCACATTTGTATTTATAATAAAAAATAAAATAGTATATGGTATACTATTTACTAAAATAAGTATATAATATATAATTTTCTATGTAATATAATAAAGGAGATGGGAAATTAATGGATAGAAATTTAGCATTAGAACTTGTAAGAGTAACAGAAGCAGCAGCATTAGTATCTTCTCAGTTTATGGGAAGAGGAGATAAAAATGGAGCAGATGGAGCTGCGGTAGAAGCGATGAGAAGAGCTTTTGAATCTGTGAAAATTAAGGGAGAAGTAGTTATTGGCGAAGGTGAGTTAGATGAAGCACCGATGCTTTATATAGGGGAAAAGGTTGGATTACAAACAGAGGATTCTATGGAAGTTGATATAGCTGTGGATCCACTTGATGGAACTACACTAATAGCAAAAGGACTGCCAAATGCCATATCAGTAATCGCTGTTGGGAAAAAAGGTTCCCTACTTCATGCCCCAGACACCTATATGAAAAAAATTGTCGTTGGGCCAAAAGCAAAAGGATGTATAGACTTAGATAAAAGTGTTGAAGAAAATATATTAAGTGTGGCAAAAGCTTTAGGTAAAAAAACTACGCAAATGACAATAATGACACAAGATAGAGAAAGACATAATTATATAATTGAACCGGCTAGAAAATTAGGTTGCCAAATAAGAATGTTTGGTGATGGAGATGTAGCTACAGGTATTGCTACTTGTTTTGAAGAAACTGGTGTAGATATACTTATGGGAATCGGTGGAGGACCAGAAGGTGTAATAACAGCAGCAGCTATAAAATGTATGGGTGGAGATATGCAAGCGCAAATTTACCCTATGAGTGAACAAGAAAGAAACAGATGTCATGAGATGGGACTATCTGATGAAGATATAGAAAAGAAATTAACTTTAGAAGATTTAGCTAAAGGTGATGATTTATTCTTTGCTGCCACAGGAATTACAGAAGGGAACTTATTAAAAGGTGTAATAAATGTAGGAGATAATAAAGCTAAAACTGAATCTATTGTAATGAGAGGAAAGACAGGAACAATAAGATTTGTAGATGCAACTCATAACCTTGATAAAAACGAAATACTTATTGATTTAATGAAAAAATATAATATGGAATAAATAAAAAGTGGGCAAACTGTCCACTTTTTTATAATTTTAAATATTTTTAATGTAAAAATAGAACTATTTGAAGTGGTATCAACGTATTGGCATACATGTGGAATAAAAGTATCTTGTTAGTTACCTTAAAAGTAGGGCCTATGTAGTGACTTAAACGAAATAAATTTTTTTGATTTTGATGAATAAATTTACAAATAATAGTAAAAATAATAAAAAAGATAAGAACTAGGAGTTTTACGTGTTGACCATGATATTTAATAGTGATATTATTAGTTTATTAAATTTCATATTTAAAAAAATTACTTTTCTTTTTCACACCCTATATTCCCTATAAAATTAAAATTTAATTACAGCCTTAAATAAAATGTGAGGAGGTTCCTTTGAATTTGGAAAATATAACAATGGAAGAATTGAGTAAAAAGACTTTAGCGGAGCTTAGACAAATAGCTAAAGACTTAGATATAAAATCAGTTACTAAATACAAAAAAAATGAATTAATTGAGTTAATTAATAGCAACTCAAAAAATAATAATGAAAAAGATAAGAAGATGTTAGGTAATAATGAAGTAAGCACAAATAAAGAATATCATAATGAAGATATAGAGGCTAAAGAACAAAAACAGGGAAGAGAAAATATAGATAATAGTGGGGACAGAAACAAACAATTTATTAATAGAAATAGTGATACGGAAAATTTTAAACCTGGTGATAAATTAGATAATAGATCTTATGTGAAAACCCATAGTAGAGAAAATCAAAACAATTCTCGTAATTTCAACAATAATAATAAAACCTCAAGTATGGAAAATAGAAATCAGAGAAATAATAAAAGTAATTATGTACCAAAAGTTGTTGAAGAATCTAAAATAATTAATGAGTTTAATACTTCTAAAGATGATGAAGTAGTTGGAGTTTTAGAAATACTTCCTGATGGATTTGGTTTCTTAAGAGGATCTAATTATCAGTCTACAGATGAAGACGTATATGTTTCTCCATCTCAAATAAGAAGATTTAACCTTCAAACAGGAGATAAAGTTAGAGGTATAACAAGACATCCAAAAACAGGAGAAAAGTTTAGAGCATTACTATTTGTACAGAAAGTTAATGAGGAAAACCCAGAAACTTGTATAAACAGAAAATCATTTGTTAACTTAACACCAATATACCCAGAGGAAAGACTGACACTTGAAAAAAGTCAAAATGAAATATCAACTAGATTAATCGATTTAATTTCGCCAATAGGGAAGGGACAAAGGGGTCTTATAGTTGCGCCACCAAAGGCAGGGAAAACTATACTTCTTAAAAGTGTGGCTAATAGCATTGCCAAAAACCATCCTAATGTGGAATTAATAGTATTACTAATAGATGAGAGACCAGAAGAAGTTACAGATATGAGAGAATCTATTAATGGTGATGTTATTTATTCAACATTTGACCAAGTATCAAATCATCATGTTAAAGTTGCAGAAATGGTATTAAATAGAGCTCAAAGACTTGTTGAACATGGAAAAGATGTTGTAATACTTCTTGATAGTATAACAAGATTAGCAAGAGCTTATAACTTAACAATATCACCAACAGGAAGAACTTTATCAGGGGGGCTTGACCCAGGAGCGCTACATGGACCTAAAAAGTTCTTCGGAGCAGCTAGAAATATTAGACAAGGTGGTTCATTAACAATACTTGCGACTGCATTAGTAGAGACGGGTTCTAGAATGGATGATGTAATATTCGAAGAATTCAAAGGAACTGGTAATATGGAGCTACATCTAGATAGAAAACTTGCCGAAAAGAGAATATTCCCTGCTGTAGATATTTATAAGTCAGGAACAAGAAGAGAAGACTTACTACTTACAGAAGAAGAAAAAACAGCTTTATGGAAACTAAGAAAAGAAATGAGCAATAACTCTATATTAGAAGTCACAGATAACCTAATTGATGCGCTAAAGAAAACAAAAACTAATGAAGAATTTATAAGAGGTATTAAGTAAAATCTATAAACCTAAAATCATATGACGAAGAAATACAAAAATCCTTGTATCACTAAAAAACATGTGATATAATGATGTAGTTGAAGATGAAAACTTAAAATTAATATAATTAATTTAGAATATAATTGAAAAAGAGGTGACTAAGAATGCAAAAAGATATACAACCAAAATACAATGCAGTTGAAGTACACTGTGCATGTGGAAATACTTTCATGGCTGGTTCAACTAAGGACGAAATAAGAGTTGAAATATGTTCAGAGTGCCATCCTTTCTATACTGGAAAGCAAAAGAACATAGAAAAAGGTGGAAGAATCGACAAATTCAAAAAAAGATTCAAAATGGATTAATTATTGTAAAAAAAGGGGTTGGTTATCCAACTCCTATTTTATTTCCCTAATTACTAAAAAAATACATAATTTTAGAATATTATCAATAATAACATTAGATAAAAGCTTAGGAGGTTCGAAAATATGTATAGACCAGTAAACCATGGTTATATTGAAGTAGTAGTTGGACCTATGTATAGTGGAAAGAGCGAAGAATTAATAAGAAGATTAAAGAGAGCTAAAATTGCAAAACAAAATATTATTGTATTTAAACCTCATATAGATGATAGATATAGTAAAAAAGATGTTGTATCTCATAGTGGGGACAGTATAGAAGCTATTCCAATAAAAGAAACATCTAGCATCTATGATTTAATAGATGAAGATGTTCAAGTTGTTGGTATAGATGAGGTGCAATTTTTTGACGAAGAAATAGTAGATATTGCTGTTGACTTAGCCAACAAGGGAGTAAGAGTTATAGCAGCAGGTCTAGATATGGATTTCAAAGGAGAACCATTTGGTCCTACACCAAGACTTTTAGCGGTTGCAGAATTTGTAGATAAAATTCAAGCTATTTGCTCTGTGTGTGGCCAACCAGCAACAAGATCACAAAGATTAATAGATGGAAAACCGGCAAAATATGATGATCCTATTATTCAAGTAGGAGCTGTAGAAAGCTATGAAGCTAGATGCAGAAAGTGTCATGTGGTAAAGTAAATTATTAACCCCTTAAAAGTATAATATAATACTCTAAGGGGAATTTTTATATTATAATAGTTTTAGTGTTAGAAAAATTATTATGAGGAGTATTACCATGAAAAAGCAAAGTGTTGGAGGGCAAGCTGTAATTGAAGGTGTTATGATGCAGTCTAAAAATTACAGAGCGATTGCTGTTAGAAAAAGCAATGGAGAAATTGAATTAAAAAAACAGAGAATAAAAAGTTGGATAAAAGATAAAAAGATTGATAAGATACCTTTTTTAAGAGGTTCATTTATATTATTTGAAACTATGATAGAAGGTATGAAAAGCTTAAACTATTCATCAGAATTTTTTTTAGGAGAAGAAGAAGAGGAAGATGCAATAGATAGATTTCTAAAAAGAATATTTAAAGATAAAGCTAATGATGCAATTATGGCAGTATCTCTTATTTTAGCAATGATTCTTTCTGTTGGATTATTTGTATTAATACCAACATCTATAGGAGGGTTATTTTCATCATTTATACACAACAATATAATACTTAATTTGATTGAAGGTTTATTTAGAATATGTATATTAATATTATATATGTTATTAATATCTAGAAATAAAGATATAAAAAGAACCTTTATGTATCATGGAGCAGAACATAAGGCTATTTATTGCTATGAAAGTGGTTTAGAGTTAACAGTAGAAAACGCAAGAAAATTCACAACTCTGCATCCTAGATGTGGTACAAACTTCTTATTTATAGTAATGGCAACATCAATTATATTATTTTCTTTCTTTGGATGGCCAAATATTTTAGCTAGAATAGCAATGAGAATATTATGTATACCTATAGTTGCTGGAATATCTTATGAAATAATAAAATTTCTTGGGAAATATAATAATATATTAAGTAAAATTGTTGCATATCCAGGAATGATGCTTCAACATATTACTACAAATGAACCAAATGATGAACAATTAGAGGTAGCAATAAAAGCATTGAAGGCTGTAATTTAATATAAATAAGGAGAAACTTATGACTATTAAGGAAATAATTATAAGATATTCAAAGGAACTTGAAGAAATAAGTCCTACGCCTAGACTTGATGTGGAAATATTACTACAAAAAGTCCTTTGTGTAGATAGATTATATATACTTTTGAACTTGGAGAAATCATTAAGTGAGGATGAAGAAAAACTATTTAGTAAATTTATAAATGAAAGATTAAATAATAGACCAATTGCTTATATTGTAGGAAATCGTGAATTTATGGGGTTGGATTTCTATGTTCAAGAAGGTGTTTTAATACCAAGACCAGACACAGAAGTGTTAGTAGAAGAAGTTATTGAATTAGGAAAAAGCAGAGGAGCTATAAATATACTTGATATTGGAACAGGCTCTGGCGCTATTACTGTTAGTTTAGCTAAATACTTAGACAATGCTAAAATTACTTCTGTAGATATATCAGATATAGCTTTGGAAATAGGCAAAAAAAATGCTGAAAGTAATAATGTAAATGATAGAATAACGTTTATTAAATCGGACTTATTTACTAATATAGATAATGATATGAGATTTGATATAATAGTATCTAATCCTCCGTATATAAAAAGAGAAGTCATAGAAACCTTAGATAAACAAGTTAAAGATTTTGAACCATATAATGCATTGGAAGGTGGAATAGATGGATTAGATTTTTATAGAAGTATAACTAGACAATCTAAAAAGTATCTTAATAAAGATGGAATTTTAGCTTATGAAGTAGGTCATGACCAAAGTGAAGAAGTGAGTAAGTTAATGGAGTCAGATGGATATACTAATATATATACTATAAAAGACTTGCAACAAATTGACAGAGTTGTTATAGGAAGTGTTTTATGATATAATAAAATGCTGAGATTGTACGAATAAAAGAGGTGAAAAGTATGTTAAACAAGCTACAGGTTTTAGAAGATAAATATATAGATTTAACTGAAAAAATCAGTGATATGGAAATAATAAATGACCAAAAAGTTTGGCAAAAGTATATGAAAGAACATGCAGATTTAGAACCTATCGTTCATAAATACAGAGAATATAAAAATGTATTAAATGACCTTAGTGAATCTAAAGCTATTTTAGAAGAAGAGTCTGATGAGGAACTAAGAGAATTAGCTAAAATGGAAATATCTGAATTAGAAGGTCAGGTTGAACCATTAGAAGCAGAATTAAAGATTCTTTTATTACCAAAAGATCCTAACGATGAGAAGAACGTTATAGTTGAGATAAGAGGTGGAGCAGGTGGAGATGAAGCAGCTCTATTTGCAGGGAATTTATTCAGAATGTATTCTAGATATACAGAAAGAAGAAGATGGAAAATAGAACTTTTAAGTGCTAGTGATACTGGTGTTGGAGGATACAAGGAAGTATCTTTCTTAATAAAAGGTAGGGGTGCGTACTCAAGACTTAAATATGAGTCAGGAGTTCATAGAGTTCAAAGAATACCAGCTACTGAATCTGGAGGGAGAATCCATACATCTACTGCCACAGTTGCAGTTTTACCAGAAGTGGAAGATGTAGAAGTAGAAATAAGCCCGAATGACTTAAGAATAGACGTGTTCCGTGCATCAGGAAATGGTGGACAGTGTGTAAATACAACTGATTCAGCAGTTAGAATAACTCATCTACCTACTGGTGAAGTTGTATCTTGTCAAGATGAAAAATCACAATTAAAAAATAAAGAAAAAGCTTTAAAAGTATTAAAAGCTAGACTTTATGACAAAGCTCTATCAGAACAACATGACGAAGTTGCAGCAGAAAGAAGAAGTCAGGTTGGTACAGGAGATAGATCTGAAAGAATAAGAACTTACAACTACCCACAAGGTAGAGTAAGTGATCATAGAATAAATTTAACTCTTTATAAGTTAGAACAATTTTTAGATGGTGATATAGACGAGATGATAGATGCACTAATTACGGAAGATCAAACTAAAAAGATGACAGCAATATAAAATCCCTAAACTTTTAGGGATTTTTTCTATAGCCACTTAAATATAATTGAATATAGTGATATATTAAAATATAAATATGGGGTGAGTTAAATAGAATGATACTAAAAGTCACGTTGATAGGACTATTGGCTGGAGTATTAGGTACAGGAATTGGTGGTATAGTATCTGCGATATTTAGAAAAGAAGTAGACAAGTATCTTAATTTTTGTATGGGATTTTCCGGTGGAATTATGTTAGCTGTAGTAGTTTTTGATTTGATGAAAGAGGCAATGGAATCAAGTGGTTTAGTTTATACGGTAGTATTTACATTTATGGGAGTACTACTAACAATGTTTATTAAAAGTAGACTAGACTTAGATGAAGATATGAAGTCAGGGTATTTAATATTTATAAGTATACTACTACATAATTTGCCAGAAGGACTGGCAATAGGATCATCCTTTGTATCAGCACAAACTCTAGGAATCACTCTTGCTATAGTAATTGGACTACATAATATACCAGAAGGGCTAGCTACGGCTCTTAGTTTGGCTGGCGCTAGAGTTCCGACAAAAAAAATAATTTTATTTACATTTATAGCAGGTATACCTATGGGAATAGGGAGTTTTTTAGGAGTATATTTTGCAGGTATTTTTAAATCTTTAATTGGTGTATTTCTATCTTTGGCAGCAGGAACAATGTTGTTTGTAGTTTTAGACGAAATAATGCCAAAATCTAAAAGTCTATATAGTATAATAGGTTTTTTAACAGGAACAATAATTGTATATTGTATATAGATTTACTTAAGAAGGGAGTGATAAGCAAGATGACATTTATAAGTAGAATTGATGAGAAACATATAAACAAAGATGAAATAAAAAAACAAGCGAAAATACTAAAAGAAGGAAAAACAGTAATATTTCCTACAGAAACAGTTTATGGATTAGGTGCAAATGCTCTTGATGAAAATGCTGTAAGTAAAATTTATGAGGCAAAAGGGAGACCTAGTGATAATCCACTAATAGTACATATATATGATAAAAAACAAGTTAATGACCTAGCAAAAGATATTAATGAAAATGCACAAATTATAATGAATAAATTTTGGCCAGGTCCAATAACTATTATATTGAAGAAAAAAGATATAGTGCCGATGAGAACTAGTGGTGGTTTAGACACAGTTGCAATTAGAATGCCCTCTAATCCTATTGCAAAGGCTCTTTTAGAAGAAGTTAAATTGCCAATTGCTGCTCCATCTGCTAATATTTCAGGAAGACCATCACCTACAAGAGGAAAGCATGTACATGAAGAAATGAACAATAGAGTAGATGGAATTATTTTGGGAGGAGATTGCCCCTTTGGTCTAGAATCAACAGTACTAGACCTAACAAATGATATTCCTACTATATTAAGACCAGGTAGTGTTACAAAAGAAGATTTAGAAAGTGTTATTGGTCAGGTAAATATTGATCCAGCTTTAGAGAATAAAGAAGATAATATCAAGGCAAAGGCACCTGGGATGAAATATAAACATTACTCACCAAATGCAGATGTATATATTGTATCAGGTGATATAGATAATGTCGTAAAAAAAGTAAATGAATTGTCTTATGATGGATCTAAAAAAGGATTAAAATGTGCAGTTATGTGTTTGGAAGAAAATAATAATAAATATAAGTGTGATACAATAGTATTAGGTCGAAATTTGGAAGAAGTTGCTTCGAATTTATTTAATTCACTTATTACTGCAGATGAGGGCAAATACGATATTGTATATACAGAGGAATTTTCAAATTTGGGGGTTGGTAGAGCTATAATGAATAGGCTACTTAAATCTGCTGGGTATAAAATAATAAAAGTATAAAATAATAAAAGTATGAAGTGGAAAAGTTAAAAAATAATCATTATAAAATTATCAATAGTATTTTAACAAGAAATAAATACAAATTTTGGTTAGATTGGTAAAATATGTATTGGATTCAAATAAAAACTAATAAAATATTAAAAAAAGTTGTGCTTTTCTATGGAGTATTAATAAAAAATTATGTATAATTAAATAAACTAGTTAAAAAAAAATCAAACATAAAAAATGCTGTGTGATTGGAATAATTATCACAAGTTTTAAAATATAATTACTTTACATACTAAAAAGGAGTTCTAATTATGAGAATAGGTTTGGGATGTGACCATGGAGGATTTAATTTAAAATCAGATATTATTGATTTTCTAAAATCGAAAGGAATAGACTACATAGATTTTGGCACGAATAATGCACAAGATTCAGTAGATTATCCAATATATGGGGAGAAAGTTGCAAATGCAGTTATTTCAAAAGAAGTAGATTATGGAATTGTATGTTGTGGAACAGGAATAGGTATATCTTTAGCAGCAAATAAAGTTCCTGGTATAAGATGTGCTGTTGTTTCAGATGTTTTTTCAGCAAAAATGTCTAAGGCACACAACAATGCAAATATGTTATCTCTAGGAGAAAGAGTATTAGGAAGAGGTCTTGCATTAGAAATAGTAGAGGCTTGGATTAATACAGAATTTGAAGGAGATAGACATTTAAGAAGAGTTAACATGATAGTTGATATAGAAAAAAAGCATAATAAATAGGAGGTTTAATAGTAATGAGCAAAGTTATAGTTACGGATCATCCGTTAATACAACACAAATTAACAATAATGAGAGATAAAGAAACTGGGTCTAAAGACTTTAGAGAATTATTAACAGAAATAACAATGTTAATGGGATACGAAGTTACTAGAGATTTACAATTAGTTGATGTAGAAATAGAAACACCTGTTGTAAAATCTACTCAAAAAATGATATCAGGTAAAAAATTAGGAATAGTACCTATATTAAGAGCAGGACTTGGAATGGTTGATGGATTTATAAGCTTAATACCAGCAGCTAAAGTTGGTCATTTAGGTCTTTATAGAGATCCTGAGACATTAAAGCCAGTTGAATATTACTCTAAATTTCCACAAGATATAGATGAAAGAGAAATGATAGTAGTTGACCCAATGCTTGCAACAGGTGGTTCAGCAGTGGCAGCTATAGATGTTTTAAAAGCAAAAGGAGCAAAAAGTATAAAGCTAGTCAACTTAGTTGCAGCTCCAGAAGGAATAGCTGAAGTACAAAAATATCACAATGATGTAGATATATATGTAGCAGCTATAGATGAAAAATTAAATGATCACGGATACATAGTTCCAGGATTAGGAGATGCTGGAGATAGATTATTTGGTACTAAATAGTATATCTTAAGGAATCTATTGCTTAAATAGATTCCTTATTATAGATAAAATAACTATATTCTTAGTATAGAGGAGCATAGTTTTATATGAGTAATAAAAAAAGTACAGGTGCACAAATAGCACAAATGCTTTCTTTAATAAGTCAGCTAGGTATTATGATGGTTGTTTCCATATTTGGATGTTTTTTTATAGGCAAATTTATCGATGATAAATTGAATACAAAACCTATTTTCATGCTAATATTTTTAGTATTGGGAGTAGGAGGAGCTTTTATGTCTGTATATAAAACTGTAATTGGATACACAAAAAGGAAGTGATAGAATATGGATATAAAAGTACAACAAGAAGTTAAAGAAATAACAAAGGGTATATGTATATATGCCATTATAATAGGAATAATATCTTTAGTTGTTTCTAAACAACCAATCCATGTAATATTGGGAGTTGTTTTTGGTAGTATAATTGCCATACTTAATTTTAGGTTATTAGCAATTACCTTGGAAAAAGCAGCAGACATGCCACCAGGAAAAGCTCAAGCTTATTCCGGAATTAGATATTTGATAAGGATGTTTATTGTAGCAGTAGTTTTATTTGTTTCAGTGAAAAATCCAAATATACATGTTATAGGGACAGTCTTAGGATTAATAAGTACTCAGATTGTTATATTTATAAAAAAACTTATAATATCAAGAATATCGAGAAAGGAGGTATAAATAAGTGAAGTATACACAATGGGTCATTGAATTTGCAAATGGTTTTAAGATTAGTGAAACTGTTGTAACTAGTTGGATTATAATGGTTGGGTTAATAGTAGTAGCATTTTTATTAACAAGGAATCTTCAACCAGTACCAACTACAAAAAGACAAATTATGTTAGAGTATGCCGTTGGATCACTTAGAGGCCTTATTCATGGAAACATGGGTGATGATATAGAAAAAAGAATGCCTAATATATTCCCTTATATTGGATCTTTATTTCTTTTCTTCGTATGTTCCAACTTGATTGGTTTATTAGGTTTTAAGTCGCCAACTACTGATGTAGACACAACTTTAGCCTGGGCTTTAATTACTTGCTTCTTAATTTACTATGAAGGGGTTAAAGCTAAAGGACCAGGATACTTTAAAGGTTTATTAGAACCAGTTCCGTTATTATTACCACTTAACATAGTAGGTGAATTTGCTAGACCAATATCGCTTACATTCCGTCCATTTGGTAATATTTTAGGAGGAACAGTAATTATGGGATTACTTTATCAATTATTAGCATTTATATCATCATTGATACCAAATGTTTCAATTCCATTTTTACAACTATTAATACCAGTACCATTACATTTCTACTTTGATTTATTTGCAGGATGTTTACAAGCATTTATATTCATAATGCTAACAATGGTATTTGTTTCAAACTCAACAGAGTAAAAATATATGCAAATTAAATATTGGCATATTAGAATAATAATAAAAAATAAAAGTTAAAATTCGAGGAGGATTAAAATTATGGAAATTACTACTTTACAACAAGGAATCGCTATAGCAGGTTCTGCAATAGGTGCAGGTATAGCAGTTATAGCTGGTATAGGTGCAGGTATAGGTCAAGGATATGCAGCTGGTAAAGGTGCAGAAGCTGTTGGTAATCAACCAGAAGCTAAAGGAGATATAATCTCTACAATGCTATTAGGTGCTGCAGTTGCAGAGTCTACAGGTATATATGGTCTTGTTATATCTATAATCTTAATATTCGCTAATCCATGGGTATAGAATTGAAGATGATTTGTAATAAGATTTTATAGTTAGGAGAAATTATAAATTACTCTCCTAACTATAAATTATGGATGATGGAAAGGAGGATTAGTAGATGGGTGTTAAACCAGTAGTAACCATAACTTGGGAATTAGCTATTCAGATAGTAAATACAATTGTTTTATTTTGGATACTAAGAAAAATTTTATTCAAACCAGTTTTGAATATAATAGATGCTAGAGAAAAGGCAATAAAAACAGATATAGCTACAGGAGAGCAAGCAAAAAGTGAAGGTTTAGCTTTTAAAGCTGAATATGAACAAAAACTTGCAATTGCTAAAAATGAAGGTCAAGAAATCATTAAGCAAGCAACTTTTAGAGCTGAGCAAAAGTCTGATGAAATAATATCTACTGCAAAAGAAGAAGCAACTAACTTAAAAGAAAGAGCTAATAAAGATATAGCACAAGAAAAAGAAAAAGTTATGAATGAACTTAAAAATGATATTTCTAACATAGCTATACTTGCTGCTTCTAAGGTAATTGAAGAAGATATTGACCAAGCTAAACATGAGGAAATGATAAACAAATTTATCGAAGAGGTGGGCGAAGCTAAATGATAGATATAATAGCTAACAGATATGCAGAAGCCCTATTCCAACTAAGTGAAGATGAAAATATCACTAAAGAAATTTATAATGAATTACACAATGTAGTAGAGACAGTAAAAAATAATAAGGATTTAGATAATGTGTTAAGATCGCCTTTAGTAGCTAAAATCGAAAAGGTTAAACTAATTGAATCATTATTTAATAATAAAATAAATAATAACTTAAAAAATTTCTTAAAAATACTAGTTGAGAAGGGAAGAATATCTTCTTTAAAATCAATAGAATTAACATTTAAGCAATTACTAAATGATAAAAATAATATAATCGAAGGTACTGTAATAAGTGCCATTCCTTTAACTGATAATAAGGTTAAAGAACTTGAAGAAAAACTTTCAAAAAAATATAATAAAAATGTTACTTTAGAGAATAAAGTTGACCAAAGTATATTAGGTGGGGTTTTAGTAAGATTAGGAAATACTCAAATTGACGGATCTGTAAAAACTCGTTTAGATAATATAAAAGACCAACTTTCTCAAGTAATTTCTTAGGAGGGCGGTGAACCCATGAACTTAAGACCTGAAGAAATAAGTTCTATAATTAAACAACAAATTAAGAATTATGATAATAAAATAGAAATGACTGATACTGGTAGCGTACTAAAAGTAGGTGACGGTATCGCAACTATATATGGACTAGAAAACGTAATGTCTAGTGAACTTTTAGAATTCCCTGGAGAGGTATATGGAATGGCCCTTAACTTAGAGGAAGATGTTGTTGGGGCTGTTATATTTGGTGATGACAGTGGAATCAAAGAAGGAGATATAGTTAAAAGAACAGGAAGAATAGTTGAAGTTCCTGTTGGAGAAGCATTAATAGGTAGAGTTGTAAGTCCACTTGGTTTACCTATAGACGGTAAAGGACCTATAAATACTGATAAAACAAGACCAGTTGAAAATAAAGCATCTGGTATAATGGCAAGACAATCAGTTTGTGAACCATTACAAACTGGTATAAAAGCTATAGACTCTATGATACCAATAGGTAGAGGACAAAGAGAACTTATCATAGGTGATAGACAAACTGGTAAGACTTCTATAGTTATAGATACTATATTAAATCAAAAAGGTAAAGATGTTATATGTATATACGTTGCAATAGGACAAAAACGTTCTACAGTTGCACAACTTGTTAGTACATTAGAAAAAGGTGGAGCAATGGATTACACAATAGTTGTATCAGCTACAGCTTCTGAATCTGCACCACTTCAATACCTTGCACCATATGCAGGAGCTGCAATGGGTGAAGAGTTCATGTTCAATGGTAAACATGTTCTAATAGTATATGATGATTTAAGTAAACAAGCAGTTGCTTACAGAGAGATGTCATTACTACTTAGAAGACCACCAGGACGTGAAGCTTATCCAGGAGATGTATTCTACCTACATTCAAGATTACTAGAAAGAGCTGCTAAGTTATCTGATGAATTAGGTGGAGGATCTATGACTGCACTTCCAATCATAGAAACTCAAGCAGGAGACGTTTCTGCATATATACCAACTAACGTTATATCAATAACTGATGGACAAATATACTTACAACCAGAATTGTTCTATTCAGGTATAAGACCAGCAGTTGACCCTGGTATATCAGTATCAAGGGTTGGTGGTGATGCTCAAATTAAATCAATGAAAAAAGTTGCAGGTACATTAAAACTTGCTTACTCACAATATAGAGAACTTGCATCATTCTCTCAATTTGGATCAGACTTAGACGAAGATACTAAGAAGAGACTTGCTCAAGGGGAAAGAATAGTTGCGGTTTTAAAACAAAATGAAACTGACCCTATAGCAGTTCAAGACCAAGTTATGATAATATTTGCTGTTATAAATAACTTCTTAGAAGATATACCAGTAAGTAATGTATCAAGATTTGAAAAAGAATTATTCAGATTTGTGGATGAAAACTATCCAGAAGTATCTAAAAAAATATTAGCAGCAGAAGATTTCTCTTCTGATTTAACAAACGCAATAGTAGAATTTAAGAAAAAGTTTGTTGTTGAAGCGTAATCCTTTTTACAAAAGGAGGTAAATTAATTGGCAGGAGCTGGAATTAAAGAGATTAAAACGCGTATTAACAGTGTTAATAGTACAAAGCAGGTTACTAAAGCTATGGAACTTGTTGCTTCTTCAAAAATGAGAAAAGCAAAAGATAGAGCTTTAGCAGCTAGACCGTACTTTGGAACAATGTACGATACAGTGAAGGATATAGCTACAAGTACTCGTGGCGTTAGAAATGTATTCTTAAAACAAAGAGAAGTAAAAAATAGATGTTATATTATTGTTGCAGGGGATAGAGGACTTGCAGGAGGATATAACTCGAATATAATGAAATTAACACTTAGTCATATGGATGGAAAAAAAGAAAAAGTTATGACTGTAGGTAAAAAAGCTACGGAATTTTTCCAAAAAAGAGGTTATGACATATTAAAGTCAGCAGAAAGTGTTGAAAAATGTGACTATGATGAAACATTAGCTTTTGCAGAGAAAGCTATGGATTTATATAAAAAAGGTGAAATTGATGAAGTATATATGGTATATACAGAATTTGTATCTCCTTTAACTCAAAGTCCAAAATTGTTAAAAGTGCTACCTTTAGCATTTGAAAAAGAAGAAAATAAGGAAACAAAAGAGCAAGCTGCAAAAGGAGCTAGAGTTCAATATTTACCATCGGCAGAAGTTGTTTTAGGCCACATAATACCTAAATATGTTTCTGGTATAGTTTATGATGGAGTTATAGAATCTTTCGCATCAGAACAAGCTGCGAGAAGAACTGCCATGAGTTCAGCAACTGATAATGCAGACGAAATGCTATCTAATTTAGAGTTGAGTTACAACAGAGCGAGACAATCAGCTGTAACTCAAGAAATAACAGAGATAGTAGGCGGAGTAGAGGCTCTAAAATAAGGAGGTTAGGAAATGGCCAACGTAGGGAAAATAGTATCAATCGTAGGTGTTGTACTAGATGTTAAGTTTGATAATGAAAATAGCCTACCTAACTTATTAAACGCATTAGTTATAAAGTTAGGAGATCAAGAAATAGTTGCTGAAGTTGCACAACATATAGGTGATGATACAGTTAGATGTATATCAATGAGTGCTACAGATGGACTAGTTAGAGGAATGGAAGCAATAGATACAGGAAGACCAATAAGTGTTCCTGTTGGAGATGCTACATTAGGAAGAATATTCAACGTTCTTGGAGAACCAGTTGATGATGCACCAGCGCCAAAAGATGCACCGGAGTTGCCTATACATAGATCGGCACCAGAGTATAATGATATAGCAAGTACTGCTGAAATACTTGAAACAGGTATAAAAGTAGTTGACTTACTAGTACCATACTTAAAAGGTGGTAAAATAGGTCTATTCGGTGGTGCTGGAGTTGGAAAAACAGTTCTTATACAAGAACTTATAAACAATATAGCTAAACAACACGGTGGTATATCAGTATTCGCAGGTGTTGGAGAAAGAACAAGAGAAGGTAACGATCTTTACCATGAAATGAAAGATTCTGGAGTTATAAATAAAACAGCTCTAGTATTCGGACAAATGAACGAGCCACCAGGAGCTAGAATGAGGGTTGCCTTATCTGGACTTACTATGGCTGAGTATTTCAGAGATGAACAAAATCAAGACGTTCTTTTATTCGTAGATAATATATTCCGTTTCACACAAGCAGGTTCAGAAGTTTCTGCCCTACTTGGACGTATGCCTTCAGCAGTTGGATACCAACCAACGCTTGCTACAGAAATGGGTAACTTACAAGAAAGAATAACATCAACTAAGAAAGGATCTATAACATCTGTTCAAGCTGTTTATGTACCTGCGGATGACTTAACTGACCCAGCGCCAGCAACAACATTTGCTCACTTAGATGCAAAAACAGTTTTATCTAGATCTATAGCATCTCTAGGTATATACCCTGCAGTTGATCCACTTGAATCAACTTCTAGAGTATTAGACCCTAAAATAGTTGGTGAAGAACATTATGCAGTAGCCAGAGGAGTGCAATCTATACTTCAAAGATATAAAGAATTACAAGATATAATAGCTATACTTGGTATGGATGAATTATCTGATGAGGATAAAGTAATAGTTGCTCGTGCAAGAAAGATACAAAGATTCCTTTCTCAATCTTTCACAGTTGCAGAACAATTTACAGGATTCCCAGGTAAATATGTACCAGTTAAAGAAACTGTAAGAGGTTTCAAAGAAATACTTGAAGGAAAACATGACGACTTACCAGAATCAGCATTCTTATTTGTTGGATCAATAGATGAAGCTGTTGCGAAAGCAAAGGAGAGTAGATAGGTCATGGCAAATATATTTGCATTAGAAATAGTTACTCCAAGTGAAGTTTTTTACCAAGGCGAGGTTGAAATGGTGATAACTAGAACAACACAAGGTGATAGGGCTATATTAAAAGACCATATACCTTTCGTTGTTGGTTTAGTTGATGGAGAATTAAGAATAAAAAAAGATGGCAAGTTCAAATCTGGCCAAATATCTGGTGGTTTCATGACTGTTAGTAAAGAAAAAACTACTATACTAACTGAGTCTGCTAAATGGAACGATTAAGCCTGTGGGCTTTAAAACTAGAATATAATATTAAATAAAAAGACTAGGAATACTCCTAGTCTTTTTATTTTGTCTAAAACTAATATTTAGTAAAAATATTATTAATGGTAATAGAATTGCTTATAATAAGGTATGATAATTATATTAGAGATAATTTATGGGAGGAAAAAATGAATATTTTAGATATAGGGACAGATATTATAGAAGTAGAGAGAATTAAAAATGCATTAAATAAAAGAGGTGATTTTCTAAAAAAAATATTCACAGAAAGAGAAATAGAAATGTTTGAGGGAAAGGGGAATAATCCTCAAACCATAGCTGGTAATTTTGCAGCAAAAGAAGCTATTAGTAAATCCTTGGGATTGGGCATAAGGGGTTATAATTTTAAAGATATAGAAATACTTAGAAATGATTTAGGGAAGCCTATAGTAAAAACTTATAATAATTTGGAACAGATTTGCATACAATATAGTGTTTTAGAAATAAAGGTAAGCATATCTCATAGTGAGAACTATGCTGTTGCAAATGCTATAACAATTACAACGTAAAAATAAGATATATTTAAATATACCAATGAATAAAAATAAATTAGGAGGTACTTTGTGAAAAATAAGTGGTATTCGTTACTAATAATAATTATTTCAATAATTACTCTATATAGTGTTGGATGTGGAAGAAAAGAATATACAAAGGAAGAAGTATATGAGGATTTTCAAAACCAAATTTCAAAAATTGAATCATATACTTGTACTGCAAAAGTAGAAGCTATAGGTAATAAGGAGAATACTACCTATATTTTTAAACACACATATAAAAAACCGGATTATTATAAGTTAGAAGTCAAGTCACCAAAGAATTTGCAAGGAAAAACTATTGAATATAAGGGGGATAAAGTTCTAGTTAGTAACCCTAGTATTAATGATACAATAGAACTTCCTAATATAAATAATGATAGTCATTATTTATTTATTGGAGATTTTATAAAAAACTATATGCAAAATGAATCAATAATTTTAGAAGTTACAGAACGTGAATTAAAAATAGAAACAGAAATACCAGGCGATAATAAATATTTCAATAAACAAATTTTATATGTAGACAATAAGACTAAAAATCCAAATAAAATGGAAATACTAGATAATGAAGATAAACCTATATTTATAGTAACATATGAAGATTTTAAGTATGAAAAATAAAAAAAGTAGTATAAACAACTTAAGAGAAATCTAGATGACATAATAATTTGTTTTACAAAAATAAAAAAGATATTAAAAGTCATAACAAAGCTATTATTAATGAATAAGTTGTATAGTAAATTTTTGCTCCAAAAACTATTATTTGAGACATAAAAAAAGTTGTGTAGGTTATAATATTTAACATGAGGTGTATAAAAATTAAAATAAGAGAAAAATAAATTTAATTTTGCTTACTAAATACACGACAAATGAACGTACTTATATGGAAACAAATGCAATTTTACAATTAGTTAGGAATCTGATAAAATATAAGAGATATTGTTCTCTGGGAGGCGATTTTGTGAGCAATAAAAATAAAGAAAAAATTATGTTTACTTTACCCGACTATATTTTATCTGAGGTGGATCAAATAGTTCAGATGGAAAATAGTAATAGGGAAGATTTTGCAAAGGCTGCTTTTCAGTTTTATATAACCCAAAAAAAGAAAATTAACTTAAAAGAAAGTATGATAAAGGGTTATAAAGAAATGGCTAAAATCAACTTATCATTAGCAGAGCTTGGTATGACAGATGACGTATCTTTGGATGATGATTCTGAAGGAGATATAGCCAAAGTTGAATAATCTTGGCTTAGATATTAAGCGAGGAGATTTATTTTATGCAGATTTAAGTCCAGTTATTGGCTCGGAGCAAGGAGGCGTTAGACCTGTTTTAATAATCCAAAATAATATAGGAAATAAATATAGCCCGACGGTTATAATTGCTGCTATAACATCCCAGATTAATAAAGCAAAATTGCCTACTCATATAGAAATAAGTTCCAGTGAATATGGACTTAATAAAGATTCTGTAATTCTCTTAGAGCAAATTAGAACCATAGACAAAAAGCGGCTGAGAGAAAAAATAGGTTATCTAGATAATAAAACTATGCTAAAAGTAAATAATGGACTGCAAATAAGTTTAGATTTATTTAGCGTATAAAAAATTATTGATATAGTAGCATATCAATAATTTTTTTGTTTTATATACAAAAAACACAAAAAAACACCATAAAGATGTTATAATATAATGAGATTTAAATACAATATGGCTAATTAACCAATAGCCTCAGTATATAACTTAGGGAGGTAAATTACATGAGAGACCATAAAGGATTAAATGAAATTACTAATGTAATAAGAAAAGACATTGTCTCAATGATATGTAAATCAAAATCAGGACATCCGGGAGGTTCATTATCAGCAGTTGAGATTTTAACAGCTCTTTATTTTGATCAAATGAATATTGACCCAACAAATCCAAAAATGGAAGATAGAGATAGATTTGTTTTATCAAAAGGTCATGCAGCTCCAGCTTTATATGCAACATTAGCTGAAAGAGGATACTTTGAGAAAGAAGAGTTAAATCATTTAAGAAAATTAGGAAGTATGCTTCAAGGCCATCCTGATATGAAAAAGGTACCTGGTGTTGAAATGTCAACAGGTTCATTAGGACAAGGTTTTTCTGTTGCATGTGGAATGGCTATGGCAGCTAAATTAGACAACGCTCCATGGAATGTATATGCATTATTAGGAGATGGAGAAGTTCAAGAAGGAATAATATGGGAAGCTGCTATGAGTGCGGCTCATTACAAGCTTGATAACATGATAGCATTCCTTGATTATAATGGACTTCAAATTGATGGAGAAGTTGAGTCAGTAATGAGTATTAATCCTATAGAAGATAAATTTAGGACTTTTGGATGGAATGTAATAACTATTGATGGTCATGATTTCGACCAAATATTTGCAGCTCTAGATATGGCAAAAGATACAGTAGACAAACCAACAATGATAATAGCTAAAACAGTAAAAGGTAAAGGCGTGTCTTTCATGGAAAACCAAGCGTCATGGCATGGAAGTGCACCAAGTGAGGAACAACTTGAACAAGCATTATCAGAATTAGGAGGTGCTTTCCATGAGTAAAATAGCAACTAGGGAGGCTTACGGAAAAGCTTTAGTTAAATTAGGCAAAATAAATGATGATGTAGTAGTTTTAGATGCAGATTTATCTAAATCAACTAAAACAAATGACTTTTTAAAAGCATATCCAAATAGATTTTTTAACATGGGTATAGCAGAGCAAAATTTAGTAGGAGCTGCTTGTGGTTTTGCGGCAGCAGGTAAAATACCTTTTGCAAGTACATTTGCTATGTTTGCAACTGGAAGAGCGTTCGAAGTAATAAGAAACTCAGTATGCTATCCTAAATTAAACGTTAAAATATGTGCTACACATGCAGGTATAACTGTTGGAGAAGATGGTGGTTCTCACCAAAGTGTGGAAGATATATCTTTAATGAGATCTATTCCAAATATGACAGTAGTTGTTCCAGCTGATGGAGTTGAAGCTGAAAAGATGATATTTGCTGCAGCAGAATTTAATGGGCCAATGTACGTTAGACTTGGAAGAAGTGCAGTTCCAACAATATTTGAACAAGATTATAATTTTGAAATTGGAAAAGGTGTTGTTCTTAGAGACGGTAACGATGCTACAATAATAGCTTGTGGAATAATGGTTAACGAAGCAATAATAGCTGCAGATATGTTAAAAGAAGAAAACATAAATGCTAGAGTTATCAATATGTCTACAATAAAACCAATAGATACAGAACTTATAATAAAAGCTGCTAAAGAAACTAAAGCAATAATAACAGCAGAAGAACACAGTATAATAGGTGGATTAGGATCAGCTGTAAGTGAAGTTGTATCTGAAAATCATCCTACAATAGTTAAAAAAGTTGGAGTGAATGATAGCTTCGGTGAGTCAGGAACACCAAATGAATTATTAGAAAAATATGGTTTAAATGCTAAGAATATAGTAGAAAAAGTTAAAGAAGCATTAAACTAATAGTATATATAAAAAAGCGTATTTAATATTTTATTAAATACGCTTTTTTAAGTGAAACCATATTGTTTGAGCATATAAACAAAGTAAATTTTTTGCTTCTATCAAAGATTATTTCCTCATATATTTATAAGAGATAGGGGGGATAATGTGGAGATTAAGTTTAATATCAAAGGAGTAATATATGGTGTAATACTAATATTATTTATAGTTTTAGGATTTGTTTTTGTACCTAAATTATTTTTAGATACTTCAAAGCCTGTAGATTTTACAATGGTTCAAAGAGAATCTATTCCAGAAAAAATATTAGATATTATGGATAAGTACGAGGATGAAGAAAGAGCCTTAGCAGTAAAACTAGATGGTAAGATTTACGTTATAGTAACAAGAGGAGAAAAAGAACATGGTATAGGTATAGATAAAATCACTATGGACACAGTAGAAGAAAAAACTGTTATGACAGTAGATATTACATATAAAGACAAGAATAAATCCTATCCTTTTGTAGTTGCTGAAACAAATCTTAAATCTTTACCAGACAAAATACAATTAAATGCCACTAAAGAACAAAAATAAGAAATTTAAACCCCAATTGTTGGAGCTTTGGTCTAATGGTTGGGGTATTTTTCTATAGAATTATTTCTAATAATTATTTATCAGAAAATTACTAATTTTCATTAAGATTTTATGTTTCAATCCGTATATTATCCATACAGGAATATTTTGGTAGAAATGGCACTTATACCTTTATACTATAAATATTATTTTGATATATAAATCGCAAAATACAACGTGGAAGGGGAAGGAATAGACTTATGAAAAGTATTAAAACTAAAATTTTAGCAATGATTGGTGGTATTGCCATTTTAGCTATGATAATTTCTGGTGTGTTTACTATGAATAATACAGTAAAAACTGTATCTAAAAATCAAGAAAGTATTTCCACACTAACTACAAAAAATATAGTTTCCAACATAAATGAATATTTTACAAGGTATAAAACAATGGCAATACAAATGGCGGGGAATACATCTATAAGGAAAGTATTAACAGATGCAACTAGAAAGGATTATAAGAATCATTCATCTTATAAAGATGCATATAAGTCACTTGGATATGTGAAGGAAAAAGATACTCAAATTTTGAATGCATATATTGCTTCAGCAAATGAAGATTTAGCATTTGATAGTGGAACATATTTGAGTGATGAAGGATTTGACTTAAAATCAAGAAATTACTGGTTTTCAAATAGTGAGGATATTGAAAATGGGTTTATTATATCCGAGCCCTATGAAGATTCTGTTACTGGAAATATGGTTGTTACATTTTCAGCACCAGTATATGACGTAAATAATAAAGAAATTATAGGCGTTGCAGCAGTTGATGTTTCTATTGAAGATATAAGTCAGCAAGTGGCAACAATGGAGACTGACTTTAAAGATGGTGGATACACAATGCTTATCTCAAATACTGGACAAGTATTGGCAAGCAAGGATACTGAGAGAGTTCTTAAGAATGTTAGTGATATAGGATTTGATGATAAAATACTTAATGAAATAGATAAAACAACAAATAAAGTAATAAAATATACTGAAAACGGTAAAATGCGTTATGGAATTGTAAGTGATACAAGAGATGCTGGATGGAAAGTGCTTCTAAGTATTAGTAAAGATAGTTACATGGCTTTAGTAAAAACATCTATATTTACTACATTAGGCATTTATTTAATAGCATTTTTAATTCTTATAGTAGCAATTATAGCAGTAACGAAAAGTTTAGTTGCTCCAATTCAAAATCTTATGAATATAACGGAAGAATTAGCAGCAGGAAATCTTGATGCAGAAATAAATATAGAAAGTAAAGATGAAACTGGAAGATTGGCTGAATCAATGAAGAAGCTTGTATTAAGATTGAATGAATATATTATTTATATTGATGAAATATCAGAATCATTAGATAGATTTTCAACAGGAGACTTAAATATTGACTTAAAACAAAATTATGAAGGTGATTTTGCTAAGATAAAAAATTCATTATTACAACTTTCATCTATATTTAAAGAAACTATAGGAAAGATTGTTGAAACTTCAGAAAATGTTGCAGTTGGTTCAAAAGAAATAGCAAATGCAGCACAGGTACTTGCTGAAGGTTCACTGTATCAAGCAAGTACAACAGAAGAATTAACGGCAACAGTAAATGATTTATCAGATAGAGTATCAACAAATGCGGAGAATGCATTAAGTGCATCGAAACAAGTTAAAACTGCTGGGAACCTTGCTATAGAAAGTAATGATCAAATGAAGGAAATGATACTAGCTATTGAAGAAATAAACTCTAAATCAACTCAAATAAGTAAAATTATTAAAGTAATTGAGGATATTTCATTCCAAACAAATATATTGGCTTTAAATGCAGCAGTGGAAGCATCTAGAGCAGGGACTGCAGGCAAAGGATTTGCAGTTGTTGCAGATGAAGTAAGAAATCTAGCTACAAAATCTTCAGATGCATCAAAAGAAACAACTCATTTAATTGAGGAATCAGTTAAAGCTGTACAAAATGGTAATCTTATAGCCGTTAAAACTGGAAAAATGCTTGAAAATGTACTTGAAGAAGTTTCTCAATCAGTAAAATTAATAGATGAAATTTCTTCAGCATCTGTTGAGCAAGCGGCAGCTTTAAAACAAACATTAGAAGGTATTGAACAAATAAGCACAGTTGTCCAAACAAATGCAGCAACAGCTCAAGAAAGTTCAGCAGCAAGCAATGAATTATCAAACCAAGCTCAGATACTTAAAAATGTTGCATCAGGTTTTAAAATTCAGGACTAAATAAAAAAATTAATAAATAAAAAAACTGGTTCCTAAAATTGGAATCAGTTTTTTATTTATTTTGATGTTAATATTGTAGATTCGGTTACTATGTAATCCAATTGAGCATCGTGGTCTTCTTTTGGAACTTTGTCAAAAATTTGTAGATCAAAAGCTATTCCCACAGTAATGGCGTCTTCCCTTATATTCTCAAGGAATCTATCATAAAAACCGCCACCATAGCCAAGTCGGTAACAATCTTTATCATATGCTACGGCTGGTACTATAACCACATCTAAATCTTTTATATCTATGGCAGGAGAGCATTCAGGTTTTGGCTCTTTAATGTTATAAGCACCATATTGAATTCCATTTTCTAAATCTGTAATTTGAGAAGGTATCAATTTTCTTTCGTCTTTTAAAGTTATAGGTGATGCAACAGTTTTGCCTAAGTTCATAAGTCTTTTAATTAAATTGCTTGTGGCAACTTCGTTATTAAAATCTAAATAAAGCATAATAGTTTGTGCGTTTTTAATACAGTCTAACTGAAGTAGTTTTTCTGTGATTATATCTGAGTTGTGTTTAATAAAATCTTTGTTTTTTTCTTTTCTAATCATAATAGCATTCTTTCTAAACTCTTTTTTCATATAATCTACACCTCTTAATTGTGGTATTATATAATTACCTAAATTTTACTTTCCTAATATAGATTTTAGTAAAATTATAGATTTAAAGCAATATAATTGATAAAGAGTAATAAAAAGACAAGCTAGTCATATAATATATAGTAGATTGATTAAAGGAGAGATGAACAAATGATATCTAAGAAAAGGGCTCTTATATATTCTATTATTCTTGTAATAGTAACTATAATTGGCACAACAATGTTTCAAATTACGTTAGGAAATAAAGTAATAATATCGAAAGATTTATATGAATCTTATGCAAAATATAACAAGTTATTGGGTTTAGAAGAACTTATTCAGGAGGGTTACTATAAGGAAGTATCTGGAAATAATTTGGTGGATGGAGCATTAAAAGGATTATTTGAAGGTCTTAATGATCCATATTCACAGTATTACACAGCAGATGAATTTGAAAGTTTAAAAGAACAAACGAGTGGTTCATTTGTTGGGATAGGAGTATACATAGGTGTAAATCCTGAGAATAATAAACTAACAATAATTTCTCCAATAGAAGGTTCACCGGCAGACAAAGCAGGTATTAAATCAGGAGATATAGTTCTGAAAGTTGATGGAGAATCTGTTGAAACTAAAAAGATAGACGATGTAATTAAGCATATAAAAGGAAAAGAAAACACAAATGTTAGTTTAACTGTTCAAAGAAATGCAGAAGAGTTAAGTTTTGATATTAAGAGGGAAACTATAGTAACAAAGAGTGTATCTAATGAAGTTATGGATAATAATATAGGTTACTTAAGAATAAAATCTTTTGATGAAAATACATATAAAGAATTTAAAGAAAACTTAAGTGCATTAGAATCTAAAGGAGTTAAAGGCTTAGTAATAGACTTGAGAGACAATCCAGGAGGATTATTAGATGTTTGCGTAGATATAGCAGATGACTTAATAGGGAAAGGAACTATTGTCTATACAAAAGATAATACAGGTAATAAAGAGTACTATAAATCAGATGACAAACAAGTTGATATGCCGATAGCAGTTTTAATAAACGGAGGAAGTGCATCTGCATCAGAAATTTTAACAGCAGCATTAGTTGATAATAACAAGGCTATAGCCATAGGTGAAACATCTTTTGGTAAAGGCTTAGTACAAAGTGTAAAAGGATTAAAAGATGGTACTGGATATAAATTAACAACTGCTCAGTATTTTACACCAAATGGAGATTATATAAACGGAAAAGGTATTACACCTAAAATTAAAGAGACAAATGAAAATCAACAACTTAAATCAGCATTAGAATATATTAAGAAGGAAATCAAGCAATAAATATATAAATAAACTATATAACAAAAAATAGTTTGAGAGCATGACTCAAAATATAAATATTGTCAATAATTAATATATAAGTAATTATAAAAATAATAGTTATTAAAGTATTGATTAAATAAGGATTAGAATACATGCTACATAATAAAATAACAAATATTTCTACAAATTTTGAGTTTAAAAATTAAAAATCTAATATTTTTTATAAAAAATAATGAAAAATTTAGAGGAAAAAGGTAAATAATCTAGAATTACTTATATAAGTTAATAATCTTAGTTGGGAAGTGAGTTTATGAAGAAAACTATGGCAAAAGTTGTTAACTTTCAAGAATATAAGGAGAAAAAGAAGCATTTAGAAGTTGACAGAAAAGAACTTTTAGAGCTTATTAAACAAATTGTGACTACAAAATAGAAGAAATTGTAACTCTTGATTAAGTTTTTTGAAAGAATAAAAGTAAAAATCATATACTTAGTTGCAAAAACATATATAATTTTGTCATTTCGTTTTACCATAATAAAAGGGAGCTTTTGCTCCCTTTTATTATGTCATTCTTAAACCACTAACATAATCTTGGAACTGTGAAAATTCATTTTCATCTTGAAGATTTACAACTGTAGATTTCTCGTCTTCAAAATTTTTTAGATATATATTTCTATCACCTTCAGCTCCGTCTTGATAAATACATCTATAACCATCTTCATATAGGTTTTTTAAATCATTGAAATTATTCATTCAATCATCTCCTTAAATATATTTATCTATTTATATTTTTTGTTTATAAATAAATACTATTCACCAAAATAAAAATACCTTAAATTCCAAAAAATGCTTAAAAAATACATAAAGTACTAGATAGTTTTTATATATAACAATATAATTATTGTAGGAAACTTAACAAAGAAGATAAATTTTAGACAAATTAAAAAAAACAAAAAAACTAAGGGGGATCGCAACCGTGAATTTAATAGAAAATATATCAAGAAATATTTATCCATTAGAAGAAAAATATATAAAGCAAGCGGAAGAAAGGTTAAATAGGCTTATAAAGCCAACAGGAAGTTTAGGAAAAATGGAACATATTTGTGCACAACTTGCAGGAATATATGGAAGAAAATATTTTGATACATCAAAGAAGGTAATAATAGCTTTTGGAGCAGATCATGGAGTTTATGAAGAAGGTGTAGCACCAGATCCTCAAAATATTACCATATTACAATTTCAAAATTTTCCTAAAAAAATAAATGGTGTTGGGACAATTTCAAAATTTGTAGGAGCTGATGTTTTAGCAGTTGATGTAGGAATAAATTGTGATGAAAAAATAGACGGTGTAATTGATTATAAAATAAGAAAAGGAACATCTAACATGGCAAAAGGACCTGCCATGACGAAATCAGAAGCAGAAAAATGTATATCAATAGGAATAGAAATGGCAGAAAGGTGCATTCAAGATGATTATACTTTAATTGGAATAGGAGAAATGGGAATAGCTAATACTACCCCATCTACTGCTATAATTTCAGTTTTTGGAAATTATGATCCACAAGAAATTACTGGTATAGGAGCAGGCCTAAAAAAAGAGTTAATTGAACATAAAGCAGAAGTAATAAGAAAGTCTATAGAGTTGAATAAACCTAATCCTAAAGATGCAATAGATGTGTTATCTAAAGTAGGTGGATTCGAAATAGGTGCTATGGCAGGCGTAATTATAGGATGTGCAGCAAATAGAATACCTATTGTGCTAGATGGATTTATATCTTATGCAGCGGCACTATTAGCATATCATATTAATCCAAAAACAAAGTATTACATGATAGCTTCTCATTTATCAGCAGAACCAGGAACAAAGAAAGCCTTAGAGATTATGGGACTACAACCATTTTTAGATATGGATATGAGACTAGGAGAAGGAAGTGGAGCAGCACTATCTTTTAATATAATAGAAGCTGCAAATTATGTATATAAAAATATGGCAACATTTGATGAAATAGATATGGGAAGATAAATATCTAAAGGAGAGTAATTATGAGTAATATCATTTTAGTTACAGGTGGAGCAAGATCAGGTAAAAGTAGTTTTGCTGAATCACTTTGTATAAAACAAAATAATAAAACGGCATATATTGCTACGTCAGTAGCATTTGATGATGAAATGAAAAATAGAGTAAAAAAACATCAAGAGAGTAGACCGAAAGATTGGAAAACTTATGAGATATATAAAGATATATATTCCATAGTGGAAGAGTTAGACAAAAATCATGATACAGTAATAATGGACTGTGTAACCCTTATGGTTAATAACTTAATGTTCACTCATGGAATAGAAGTGGATGAAGCTTCTTCTGAAGAATTAAATGAATTAGAAAATTATATAAGAGAACAAATAAATAAATTATTAGAAGCTGTTAAAAAAGCAAATTTATATTTTGTAATAGTAACTAATGAAATTGGAATGGGAATTGTGCCAGAAAATAAACTATCTAGAATATATGGTGATTTTGTTGGAAGGGTAAATCAATTAATAGCTAATTATAGCGATGAAGTTTACTTTGTTGTAAGTGGAATTCCTATGAAAGTGAAGTGATAATTATGAAAAGATTTATAGGGTTATTACAGTTTATGACCAGAATACCTATTAAAGCAGATATGGGGTTTGACGAAGAATTCCATAAATCTATAGTATATTTTCCCTTAGTAGGAATTGTAATAGGTTTGATTTCTTTTATTATAGGAAGTTTGGCTATTCAAATATTTGATCCATTTATAACAGCTATAATTATTGTGGCAGGTGAAGTTATTTTAACTGGTGGACTACATATTGATGGATTAGGAGATACATTTGATGCCATATATAGTAATAGAGACAAAGAGAGAATGCTGGAAATAATGAAGGATTCAAGATTGGGAACTAACTCTCTTCTAGCTATATTATTTTTAATATTAATAAAAATAGGATTATTAAATTCTGCGATAAATAGCAATCTTATGTGCTTAATTATATTTATGCCTATGATATCTCGTTTGGGGGTTATAGTTATGCTTTATAAAACTGTAACACCAAGAAAAGTAGGCATGGGCAATATATTTATTGGTAAAGCAACTAAAGGTATGTTTATAACAGCCATACTGTATACTGTTGCTATTCTTGTATTGATTAGTAAATTCGTATTTTTATCAACTAATTTAAATATAATAAAATTACTATTGTCAATTGTGGTGGTAATGTTATTTAATTATTTATTTAAAAATCATATTTATAAGAAAATTGATGGTGTAACAGGAGATATATTGGGATGTACTATTGAGTTAGGAGAATTAATATTTCTATTATTTTCATATATAGTTATTTTAATTTAAGGTGATGAAATGATAAAGTTTATTTTGGTAAGACATGGTATAACTGTTTGTAATGAATGTGGTGTTTTTTCAGGACTTACAGATAGTATATTAAGTGAAAAAGGAAAGTCACAAGCAAGTAAGATTGCAAAGTATTTAAAAGATGAAGATATAGATAAAATATATACTACACCTTTTTCTAGAACAAAAGATACAATTAAAAAATTGGCTGAATTTAAACATATTCAAATTAAAGAAACTTGTCAATTGAATGAAATAAATTTTGGTGACTTTGAGGGACTACCATTTAAAGTAATTGAAGAAAAATATCCAGAAGAAGTGGAAAAAATGATAAAAGAAGGATTTGAATATAAGTATCCTAATGGTGAGAGTTCCAAAGATACTTTTATAAGAGTAAAAAATGAAATAAAGAAAATTATAAATAATAATGATAATTCTACTATATTAATTTGCTCTCATGGAGGTACAATTAGGAATATAATTTCTTATCTTTTATGTGATGATTATAAATATCATTGGAATTTTAAAATAGAAAATGGATCTATAACAGAGATAGAAGTAGATAATAACTTTGCAGTAATCAATAAATTAAATGATACATCATATATGAATATGTAAAATTAAAAAGAGAACCTAATTTTATAATAGGTTCTCTTTATTATTTTTAATATAAAAATTTATAAATGTTATAAACAATATCTTTGCTTAAAGGAGTATAGGCATTTGCCATTAATCTACCTTGTTTAATAATAACATTTTCAGTAAAAGATACTAAATCTTCCTCAGTTACACCATATCCTTTTAAAGATTTTTTTGGAAGTATTTTATAAAGTAAATTATCCAATTCTTCAAAGATTTCCTTTTCAGAACAATTAAGAATTTCAGTTAAAATATTATTAAGTTTTTTGATTTTTCCACTTGGATTTAATTTTTCGTATGTTTTAAAAATTTCTGTAAAACAAACATAATTAGATTCTCCATGAGGAACGTGGTAAATAGAACCTAAAGGATAACTCATGGCATGAACAGCACCACAACCAGCATTCCCAAAAGCTATACCAGCGTAAGTACTAGCAACTAAGAAGTCACCTAAAAGATTATCTAGATACTCTTTTCCATTATCAACAATCTTCTTAAATCCATTTATAATCATTTTTATAGCTTCGATAGAATACATTTCTGTGAAAACGGAAGCTTTTGGAGATACGAAAGACTCGATTGCATGAATAAGAGCATCTATTGAACTTGTAGCAAAAACTTTAAAAGGTAAAACCTTTAATAGCTCAGGAATTAATATGGCATGGTCTGCTAGAATTGAATCATGAGCAAGACCTAGTTTGCTGTTTATAGAGTTTAAATGAAGTACAGATATATTAGTAACCTCGCTGCCAGTACCACAAGTTGTAGGAATAAGTATTAGTTCTTTATTTTTAACAGGTTCAAATTTTTTTTCAAATAAATCACAGACAGGTGTAAGTTTTTCTAAAGAAAAAAGTTTTGCAACGTCTAAAATACTTCCTCCGCCAATTCCTATAACTCTTTTATAATTAGTATTTTTAATCTGGTTATATATTTTTTCAACCATTACGTCAGTAGGCTCTCCACTACCAAAATCTCTTCTGTATATTACAGTAGCATCCTTAATAAAGTTTTCAAAAAATGGTTTGTAAATATATTCATTTGTTATTATTAAGTCGTTTTTATTTATATTGAATTTTGAACAAAATTCTTCACACTTATTAAAAGTAAGTATTTCTGGAGATAATTTAAAGCTTTTCATATGTAATCCTTTCCAATAATTTAAATTTTATTTAATTTTAATATGAATCGTACTATGTTTATTATATCATAATATATTTAGTAAAATTATTTATGAAATGTATGTGTAAATAAAAAACTAATTGTTAAATTTTACCATGAATCAAGTATAACTATCGGTTTGATATATAATTAAGAAATAACAATATAAATATATAGTCAGAGAGTTGCAAAAGATAAACTAAATAATATATTGCAACTCTTTTTTTATTATTAAATACTAAAAATATTACTGAATTTTAAACAAATAGACTATACTTTTATTAAGTGTAAAATTAAAGCGTTTTATTTGAAAATTAATTAAAAGGATATAATAATAAGAAGTATTACTTACAAAAGGAGATTATTATGGATATAATAGAAAACTTAAAAATTCAAGGGGTAAGTGAGTCTCTTATAGAGGATGTACAACATTTTAGAAAAGAATTTAAAGTAGATGAAAAAGTTGAGCACAGGGTGACAAAATCGCCAGCTTTTTATATTGGTGAAGATATTCTGTCAATGTGTATTTCTGCTATTTTAGAAGAAGAAAATATATTATTATCTGGACCTAAGGCTACAGGCAAAAACTTACTTTCAGATAATTTGTCAGAAATATTTGGAAGACCACAATGGAACACTTCCTTTCATATAAACACAGATAGCTCATCACTAATTGGAACAGATACTTTTATAGATAATGAAGTGAGACTTAGAAGGGGATCTGTATATGAATGTGCTCTTCATGGTGGATTTGGTGTTTTTGATGAAATAAATATGGCTAAAAATGATGCTATAGTTGTTGTTCACTCTGCACTAGATTACAGAAGAGTAATAGATGTGCCAGGATATGAAAGAATAAATCTTCATCCAGCAACTAGATTTATAGGTACTATGAACTATGAATATGCAGGTACAAAGGAATTAAACGAGGCTTTAGTTTCTAGATTTTTAGTAATAGATATTCCAGCAGTAAATGAAGATAAATTAATGATGATTTTAAAAAGAGAATTTCCTTGTACCGATGAGGAAAAATTAAATCAATTTGCAGGAATTTTTTTAGACTTGCAACTAAAATCTCAAAATGGAGAAATATCTACAAAGGCAATAGATTTAAGAGGATTAATAGGTGCTCTAAAAACTATTAAAAGAGGACTTAGACCAACTCTTGCCATTAATATGGGGCTTACAGGAAAAACTTTTGATGTTTATGAAAAAGAAATTGTGGATGACATTATAAGAACAAGAATACCAGAAAAATGGGAAAGTAAAGATTTATTTCCTAATTTAAAATAACCTGAAGAGGTGATAAAATGAGTGGAAATACTAATTGGATATATAATAATTATGAATTTGAAAATAGAGTAAATAATTTGGCTTGGACAGTTTCTGGTATGTATGATGAAGATATAGATTCAAGTGAAAAAGATTATTCATCTAAAGATGTTTCTTTGTATTTTGGTATAATTGCTGGAGCAAGAAGGAAGTATTTAGACTGGAATATAATAAAAAAATATATAATGAGTAGAATAAAAAAATCCTACGATAAAGATATTTTATACACTTTAATTGAACTTGTTCTTAACTCTGTAGTAGAAGATAAAGTAATAAATGAAAGACCAGGTGTGGAGGAAATAAGAAGTAAAGCATACAAAGATGTTCTTGTGAATTATAGTAAAATCCACAAAGAAGATATACTACAGACTTTAAGATATACATTTATTCTTCAAGCTATGAATAGACATCCTGCAGTAGATGGTTTGACAAGAAGAATAATGAAAGATATAAAATCTATTGATTGTAACGATAATTTAATGAATATCTTAAAAAAATTAGATGAAATTTATTTAACTTACTTTGAATTTATAATAAACTCTCAAAGAGAAATTTCACAAGGAAATGAGCACGATATAAAAAATGTAAATGTGGACTTTGATACTTTCTCAGATTTTATGTACGAAGAGCTGTATATGGATGAAGAAATAGAAATCATAGAAAGTGAAATTAATAATATAAGTAATACCATGCTAGTAGAAAACTTAGGTGAAATGGGTAGTGGAGATCTAAACAAATCAAAAAATAGAGTAATCTATGTGGATGAAGCTATGGCTCAAAAAATCTATGATAAGGTGGAATACTATTATGGCAAAGCATTTCTAAGTGAAAGTGAAATAAGAAAAATTGAAACTAAACATTGCAGAGATGTACATGAAGGGTGTAGAGTTCATTTTACAGATGGAGTGTTACGTAGTGAATGTAACAATGCCTTTCAGTTAAAATACGTTACGAGACAAAAAGAAAATAATTTATACAAGTATAGAGATAATATTAAACTACATAAAAGAAGTATTAATAAATTAAAAGAAAGTATATCAAGAATATTAATAGAAGAAAGTGCAATCGACAGAGTTTATTCCGACGGAGGAACTATTTGTGCAAACAGAGCCTGGAGAATAGGAAGGAGTAACAATACAAAAGTTTTTTATAAGGATATAAGAAATGAAAAAGGAAAGTATGTTATAGATATATTACTTGATGCAAGTGGTTCACAAAGTAGAAATCAGTTTAATGTAGCAATACAGGCATATATAATTGCTACCGCCCTTACATCAATTGGTATTCCAAATAGAGTTATGGGATATTTGAGCTTTTTAGATTATACCATCTTAAAAAGATACAGAGACTATAATGATAATATCTATTCTTGCGAAAATATATTTGAATATTTTGCGGCAGGAAATAATAGAGATGGATTAGCAATAAAGGCAGCTAGTGGCGCTTTACTAGAAAGAGAAGAAGAAAATAAAATACTTATAATACTTAGCGATGGAAAACCAAATGATGTGAAAATAGGAAAAGATAGATCCAGAAGCTTAAGAGGAGAAGCATCTTACAAAGGAATGGTAGCAGTAAAAGATACAGCTTTAGAAGTTCGAAAGGCGAGAAAGCAGGGTATACTTGTATTAGGAGTTTTCACTGGAAAAGAAAAAGATTTAGAAGCGGAAAAAGTAATTTATGGAAAAGATTTTATTTATACCAAGGATATAGAAAGATTTTCTGATATAGTTGCTATGTATTTGAAAAAAATAATAAAAAATTAAGATATTTTAGAAAAATATGTAATAAAATAATTAGTAAAAATTAACAAATAATCTTATTTATGTGTTACAATTATCTTAGTTGAAAATTAAATTAATTAAAATATTTTAGGTTCTTAAACTAAGATTAATAGGGAAAAAGGTGAGATACCTTTGCAGCCCCCGCTACTGTAATGTGGACGAAACTTTTGACCACTGTGGAAACATGGGAAGGGAAAGGAGTAGAATGAAGCAAAGCCAGGAGACCTGCCTATAATATAAAGTGATTTCTTCGGGGTAGGAGAAATATCTTAATAAAAATTTTTATTTGAAGATATTGTGCCTAACTTGGAGTTAGGCACTTTTAGTTCTTATAAACTTAAATAAGCCCTCAACCTATTTTATTTCAAAATAGTTTGAAAATAGAATAACCCTTAACCTATGCCTTAGGATTCTCCAAAGTCCTAAGGCCTTTTTTTAATGATAATTTGCAGGTTAAGTATTTTATATTTTATTCATGGGAATTATTATAGTATTATGGAGTTTGAAGAAAAAATGGAATTAGATTAAAATATATTTATATGAGCATTATAGGAGGATATATATGATTTCAGATATAATAGAAAAATTAAATCCAGCTCAGAGAGAAGCGGTAGAAAATACAGAAGGACCTGTTTTAATACTTGCTGGAGCTGGATCGGGAAAGACGAGAGTTTTAACTACTAGAATCGGTTATCTTATGGAAGATAAAGATGTTAAAGCTGAAAATATTTTAGCTATAACATTTACAAATAAAGCAGCCAATGAGATGCGAGAAAGGGTAGAAGAAACTTTAGAAGGAACAGATACTAAAGAAATGTGGATTACAACATTCCACTCTTGTTGTGTTCGTATTCTTAGAAAAAGTATAAATAAAATAGGCTATAATAGAAGTTTCGTAATTTATGATAGTCCAGACCAAGTTACTTTAATTAAGGACTGTATGAGAGAACTGGATATTAGTGATAAGGCATTTGATCCTAAATATGTATTAAGTTGTATATCTAATGCAAAGGATAAATTATATTCTCCTAAAAAGTTCTTAAAATTAAACGAAGGTGATATATCTAAAACAAAGGTAGGAGAAATCTATGCACTGTACCAAGATCGTTTAAAAAGAAATAGTGCCTTAGATTTTGATGACTTAATAATGAAAACAGTTGAGCTGTTTAAAGAATGTCCAGATGTATTAGATTTTTATAGAAATAAATTTAGATACATAATGGTAGATGAATACCAAGACACTAGTAAAGCACAATATGAATTAATAAAATTATTAGCAAAACAACATCAAAATATTTGTGTTGTTGGAGATGATGACCAAAGTATTTATGGCTGGAGAGGTGCTGACATAAGAAATATCCTAGAATTTGAAAGGGATTACGACAATGTTAAAATAGTAAAGCTTGAGCAAAACTATAGATCAACACAAGTAATACTAGATGCAGCCAACCATGTTATTGCAAATAATACAGAAAGAAAAAGAAAAAGACTTTGGAGTGACAAAAAAGAAGGGCAACTAATAAAAATCCAATTGTCAGAAAATGAAATTGATGAAGGTGATTTTATAGTAAATACTATTTCATATATGAAGAGATATGAAGATAGAGATTATAAAGATTTTGCCGTTTTATATAGAGCCAATGCACAAGCACGTTCTGTAGAAGATGCATTAAATAGGGCTGGTATACCATATAATATTTATGGTGGTATTAAATTCTATGAAAGAAAAGAAATAAAGGATATTATAGCTTATCTTAGAGTAATACAAAACCCTCAGGATGATATATCTTTAAAAAGAATAATAAACGTTCCTAGAAGAGGAATAGGCCTTAGAACTATAGAAAAAATAGAAGATAGAGCCAGTTTAAAGGAAGAAAGTATTTATTCTGTATTAATTGATATAGAAGATAACTCAGATATATCAAGAAAAGCTAGATCTAGTATAAGTGAATTTGTAGATTTAATGTCTACATTAAGAAGTTTTACAGACGTATATAGTGTTAGTCAAGTTATTGAAAAAGTATTGGATGTGACAGGATACAAAGAAGAATTATTAAAAGAAAAAAATAATGAAGGTGAAGATAGACTAGAAAACTTAGAAGAACTTATATCAGTAGCTTTAGAGTTTGAAAGCTCAAGCGATGAAAAGAGCTTAGAAGCATTTTTAACAGGAGTGGCTCTTAGTGCTGAACCAGATAGCGAGGAAGAATCTGAGGATAGAGTTTCTTTAATGACAATACATTCATCAAAAGGTCTTGAATTCCCTGTAGTATTTTTAGCAGGAATGGAGGAAAAAATATTCCCAATTTCTAGAGCAATACAATCAATGAGGGATAGTGACATAGAAGAAGAACGAAGACTTTGCTATGTTGGAATAACTAGAGCAAAAGAAGAACTATTCTTAACTTTAACAAGAAAGAGAACTTTATATGGAAGAACGAATCCTTCAATTGCATCTAGATTTATAGAAGAATTACCAGGTGATTGTATAGAAAGATTAAATAAAGATCAAAAAGAATTATCTTTCTCAAAGGCAAATTATAATATTCTTGATAAATATACTCAAAAATATAAAATGAATAATATGAATAAGGTTGAAGTTGCTAAAAAAGCAAATGCTACTATAAAAAACACATCGAATGAAAGTAATATAGACGACTTAAAACTTGGAGCTAAAGTACATCATCCTAAGTTTGGTCTGGGAACAGTAGTTGCCCTAAAAGGCCCAGATGTGACTATAGCTTTTGATAACCAAGGTATAAAAACTATAAATAAAGAATATACAACTTTAGACTTAGTTTAATAGGAGGAGTTATGAAAAAACAATTTGCAGAGAATTTAATAGATTATATTTATGATAGTCCAACTGCATTTAATGCAGTTGAGACTAGCAAAGATTTATTATTAAAAAATGGATTTAATGAATTGAAAATGAATGAGAAATGGCAACTTAAGGTTGGTGGAAAGTATTTTATAACAAAAAATTCATCTTCACTGACAGCCTTTGTAATAAACTCTGACAATATGCAAGATGGATTTAGGATAATAGGTTCTCACAGTGACTCACCAACCTTTAAAATTAAACCTAATGCGGAAATAGCTGTAGAGAGTACGTATTTAAAATTAAATACTGAAAGTTATGGTGGTGCTATACTAAGTACTTGGTTTGATAGACCATTGTCTATTGCAGGTAGAGTAGTATTGAAATCTGAAAATGTATTATGCCCGAGAGAAGAGATAATAAATATAAATCGTCCAATTTGTATAATACCAAACATAGCTATTCATATGAACAGAAGCATAAATGATGGATATAAGTTTAATAAGCAAAAAGATACATTACCTTTAGTTGGATTAATTAATGATACTTTAGAAAAAGATAATTTTCTATTAAAAGAAATAAGCAAAGAACTAAATGTAGATAAAGAAGATATTCTTGATTTTGATTTGTATTTATATGAATATGAAAAAGGACATATAATTGGACCAAATGAAGAATTTATATCTTCTTCTAGACTTGATAACTTATCTATGGCTCATGCTAGTTTATATGGATTAATAGGCTCAAAAGGTAAAAATGGCATAAATATAGCTTCTATATTTGACAATGAAGAGGTAGGAAGTTCTACGAAGCAAGGAGCTGACTCTAATATGTTACTAAACTTATTGGAACGAATTTGTATAAGTTTAGGGAAAAATAGAGAAGAATTCTTTTCAGCTATTTATTCATCTTTTATGATATCTGCAGATTTAGCTCATGCTCTTCATCCAAATTTTGTTGAAAAGCATGATCCAACAAACAAGCCTATTATGGGCTGTGGGCCTGTAATAAAAATTAGCGCAAATCAAGCCTATACAAGTGATGCTTTTTCATCAGGAGTATATAAAAATATATGCGAAAAATGTGGAGTAAAATATCAACAATTTGTGAATCGATCTGATGAGCGAGGTGGATCTACAATTGGTCCAATTTCATCAACACATTTAGATATTAATTCTGTGGATATTGGTAGTCCAATTTTATCTATGCATTCAGTAAGAGAACTTGGAAGTGTAGAAGATCATTTTAATATATACAAGACGTTTGTCGAATTTTATCAAATATAAAAGAATAATGGTGAAAAATTCTGTAAATTGTCAGTAGGAATGTGGATAAGGTCTGAATAAAATGTTAATAAGTTGTAGATAAGTGGATAACTATGTGGATAAGACAGTGACAAAATATAATGTTTTAATTATATATATAAATAAAAACTTTGCAATGTGGTAAAAAACTTTTGAATTTAAGGGATGTGGATATTGTGGATAAAATGCCAAGATATCCACAGAAATATTAATGATTTGTTTTTAAATATGGTAAAATAATAATAGAGTAGTTATTTTTTTACAACTTAGTATATAATAATATATGAAAATACATAACAATCAAAGAAAGAAGGTAAAAGTATGGAAAATAAAAATCCTATAGTAACTATAGAAATGGAAAATGGAAAAACTATAAAAGTTGAACTATATCCTCATATAGCTCCTAATACAGTTAATAACTTTATAAGCTTAATAGATAATAACTACTATGATGGAATTATATTCCACAGGGTGATAAGAGGATTTATGATTCAAGGTGGATGCCCACAAGGAACTGGAATGGGTGGACCAGGATACTCAATAAAAGGTGAATTCAATAGCAATGGATTTGCAAATAACCTAATACATGAGAGAGGGGTAATCTCTATGGCAAGAACTATGATGCCAAATAGTGCAGGATCTCAATTCTTCATAATGCATAAAAATTCTCCACACTTAGATGGCCAATATGCTGGATTTGGTAGAGTAATAGAAGGTATGGATGTAGTAGATGAAATAGCTGATACTCCAGTTGATAGAGGAGACAGACCAAAATCTGATCAAAAAATAAAAACTATGACAGTTGAAAAGTTCGGAGTTGACTATCCAGAAGTGGAAAAAATGTAATAAATGTAATAAATAGAAATAAATACTATTTACAACTTGTGTTATATGATTTACAATATTTAAAGTAAATCCTAAAAACATAAACACAAACACCAGAAGAAATAAACCATTGTAATAATAAACAAAAAATTATTTTATAATACTATTATTATGAAATAATGATTTAAAAATAAAAAATGACACAGATTAATCTGTGTCATTTTTTATTTTTAATTAATTGTATTTCTATATAATTAAATTATATATTTTTAACTGCATCAGTTAACTTAGGTACTAATTGTTTCTTTCTTGAAACAACACCTTCAGCAAATACACCTTGAGTAGCATTTACACTGAAAGCTTCAGATATTACTTTATCTTCACCTTTGTATATTAAATAAGAACCTTCGTTTATTATATCAGTTACAGCAAGTACTAACATATCAAACTCAGTTGCATTTATATAAGCTAAGAATTCTTCTTTTTTAGATAAAACAGCATCTATATCTAAAGTCATAACTTGTCCTATACCAACTTTTTTACCGCTCATATCGAATTCTTTAAAGTCCATGTTTACTATTTCTTCTATAGAAAATCTTTCTAAAGAAGTACCTGCTTTAAACATTTCCATTCCATATTTTTCGTAGTCAATCTTAGCTATTTCAGCTAATGCTAAAGCAGCTTCCTTATCTTTTTCAGTAGTAGTTGGTGATTTAAATATTAAAGTATCTGATAATATTGCAGATAATAATAATCCAGCTATTTTATAAGGTATTTCCACATTATTTTCTTTATATAAGTTGTATATTATTGTACAAGTACATCCAACAGGCATCATTCTTACTGATATTGGAAGATCAGTAGAAAGGCATCCTATTTTGTGGTGATCTATTACTTCTACTAAATTAGCTTCTGCTATTTCATCTGCAGTTTGTGCAACTTCGTTATGATCTACTAAAGCAACATATTGTCCTTTTATTGCCCCAGCAGGTAAAACCTCAGGTGCATCTACTTTAAAGTAGTCTAAAACAAACTTAGCTTCTTTTCTAGGCTCTTCTAAAGCATAAGCTTTAGCTTCAATACCTAATTGGTTTTTTAAATATGCTAATGATATTGCTGAGCATATTGAATCAGTATCAGGGCTTTTATGTCCGAAAACAAATAAACTCATATGTAAAACTCCTCTCGTAAATTACTAATAGTAATTAATTTATTGTATTTTTATTAAAATTACATATGAAAGTTAATATGTAATATTATTTTATATAACAATAATTATATCAAAATCTTGGTAAGAGTGACAACAATCTTAATAGATGATAATTTTATTATTGTCGATTATTATAGATGTAATAACAAAAAATATATAAATTATTTAATATTAACGTTAAAAATTTATCAATATATACAAATAATAATGTATATAAAACAAAAAATTTAAAATATTCAGAAAATTTCTTGACACGAGAAAATTTTGGTATTACAATTGAATTATAAATAAATAAAGAAATAAATAAAAATTGGGGCCTGTTAAGGCCCCCTTAATTTTTCACATTAGTTTTTACTTATAATAACTTTTTCTTGAAGGTTTTTAATTTTAAAAATACTATTAGAAAAATCTACTTCAAAGTTTGCAAAAGCAGAAAACAAGTCTATATCTCTCATAAGATGCACCGTCATTAAGTAGTCTTCTTTATTAATTCTTAGAAGAATAGATCTAACGTATGGAAATTGAATTCTAGAGTTAAATAGTTCTGATTCTCCAACATTTATATCTACACATCTATAATTTATATCTATATATATATCTATATCATTATTTTCTTCTCTTATTATTCTGTAATCAAAATCACTATCTAATTTTAACTTTCCTACTTCAATCATTATTTCACCTCTCAAATAAGTATTTATATTCATATGCTTAATATATAATATAAATTATATTATTATAATTTATCAACAAAAACTTAATTTATATGCTTAATAATTGCTAAAATAATAACATAAAATTTTTCGATAAAAAAATAGAGAAGAATAAGTTTATTCTTCTCTATTTAGCAAAAAACGTAGCTTCCACTGGGGAAATGAAAGCTTATATTGGGGGAGATTGAGTTAAATATTTAAATTACATTAATATTATTGTCTTTGGAATGAAAACTTATACATGAAAAATTAAAAAATCCATTTAATTATATGGATAAGGGGTTATTCACATTGATATTTAGATAATTTTGTTTTTAAAATTAAAAATAAAAATTCCGAAAGTCTGATAACTTTCGGAATTTTTATTATCTTTTAGGATTTATGAAAGAAGCTCCTAAATATTTTTTTATATCTTCATCTGAAGAAAAATCGTCAATAAGTATTTCACGTCCAGAATCTTCGAATATCACTAAAACTTCAGTGTTTCCTTTTAAGAAAGCTTTTTTAACAGTTTCTTCTTTTACTTCTCTAGTTTTAGTTATTCCTTTTTTTGCTTTATCAAAATCCTTAGTGAAATAACTTTCCATAATATTGATAATTTTTGTATATCTGTTCATTTAGTAAGATACCTCCTACAATTTATAGTAATAAATGTGATATAATAAGTTTTTGTATTAACCTAATAATTATAACAAGGAGAATGTACAATGGCTAGTATAAATAATACGGATATTTTAAAAAGCATAGATTATGCTAAAAAAAATCAACTATTTGAAAAGCTTAATAATATATATGATACTTTACCAAAGGGTGAGTGTACAGGTTGTGGAAACTGCTGTATGGAATCTGTAGGAATTAATTTAATAGAATTTTTAAACATATTTAACTATTTACAAGATAAGGATGAACTAAGAAGAAAATCTCTTGATAGAATAATAAATTATTATTTTTTGGAGTTTATGGAAAAGAAAAGTTGCCCTTTCAAAGATAAAAACAATAGATGCGAAATATATGAAGTAAGACCACTAAATTGCAGGCTATTTGGTCATTGGAAAAAGGAAGATTATAATAAAAACCTAAAAGATGTAACAGAGAAAAATAAACAGTACAAAAATATTATGAAAGTTAAATATGGGTTTGATATAAGCGATGAAGTAGTAAATTACAAGATAAAATATTGTGAAGAATTTATACCAGAAAATGGATATTTATCTAAAAGTGAAAGGCTAAACTTTGCTGATAATATAATGGTGTTAGACTCTAGGCTCTTTTCAAAGGGAGTAATTGATATAGAATTTAGAGATAGAGGAATTGTAGAATATTTTATTGATTCACTATTAAATCAAAATATGTCTTATAATATTAAAGTAAGGATTTCTAAGGAAAGAAACCTATCAAAAAGAACAATAAGCAGGCTAAAAAGAATGTTAATTAAATAAAAGAATTGGCAGGTGGGATAAGTGAAACTAACAAATATAAATGGAAACACTTATTACATTAAGGGTGGTACAAATACAGGTGTAATTAGACTAGATGATAATAAGGCCTTAATAATAGACCCAGGTCTTGGAGGAATAAGGCCAAGAAAGATTATGGACATGCTAAAAGCAAATAATATGGATGTAAAATATATTATTAATACACATGAGCATGGAGATCATTATGGTGGATGTAGCAAGTTAAAAGAACTTGATAAAAATATACAAATATTATCATCTTCAGAAGCCAAGATATTTATAGATAATCCTGGTAAATTTTCGGATTATACTGTAGGCGGAAAAACTAATAAATTTTGGAAATTTAAAGTGTCTGAAGACAAAAGCAATTTAACTAAAGTGGATGATACAATAGAAGAAGGTAATATAGTATTAAATAATAAAAAAATTGAGATAATTAAACTAAGAGGACATAGTGAAGGAAGTATAGGAATTTTAACACAAGATAAGGTTTTATTTGTGGGAGATTTATTTGTAGGAACTCACATATTAAACAAATTCGAATTGCTTTTATTATATGATGTAAAAGAATATTTAAACTCTATTGATAAAATAGAAAATATGGATTTTGAATTTATGATTTTAGGTCATGGGAAAGACGTTTATTCAAAATCAGATAGCCAGAGCATTATAGATGCTCATAGAAACGCAATTTATAAATATGTGAGCCAGGTGAAAGACTTGTTAAAATCACCTATAACTATAGATAACATATTAAAAAATATAATAATCAATAATAATTTAAGTTGTAATTATACAGAATATCACTTTTTTAGAAGTAGTATAGTATCTATAATTAGTTATCTATGTGATTTGGATAAGGTAAGTTATAGTATAGAATTGGGAGAAATGCTTTATTATTCTAAAAAAGAATAAATTATGTTAAAATATATATGATTTGAAACTAGTATAAAGGGTGAATAATATGAAGTATGAAAAATGGGATGAAGTATTAGCTCCTTACGAACATGCGGTGGAAGAACTAAAAGTAAAATTTAAAAATATAAGAAAAGAGTTTCTTACAAAGGGTGAATATTCTCCTATAGAATTTGTTACAGGGAGAACAAAAAAAATATCATCCATAATATCTAAGGCAAATAGATTAGAAGCTGAAGATATTGAAAGTGAAATTGAAGATATAGCTGGAATAAGAATTATGTGTCAGTTTGTAGAAGACATATATACTTTAGTAGATTTAATAAAATCAAGAACTGATATGACTGTAGTATACGAAAAAGATTATATTACTAACTTTAAAGATAGTGGATATAGAAGTTATCATGTTATAATTAATTATCCGATTAACTCTATAGCAGGATATAAGGAAATATTATGTGAGATTCAAATAAGAACATTAGCTATGAACTTTTGGGCAACTATAGAACATTCTTTAAAATATAAATATGAACATTACATACCAGAAGATGTAGCCAATAGACTTAGAAGAGCTGCAGATGCTGCATTTTTATTAGACCAAGAAATGAGCGAAATTCGGGAAGAAATAATGAAAGCTCAAGTTATGTATCAAGCCAAATCACTTACAATTAGAGAAGTTTTAGGAAAGATACAAGAACTATATGATTTAGGTGAAATTAGTAGAGCTATAAATTATCAAAGAAGGCTTGATAGAATAGATAGTCAAAGAGATATTAAAGAAATTGTAGCATTAAAAGAAGAAATAGAAGAAATACTACAGTATTATAAAAATAAAAAAAGAAATGATTAGTGGGGGCTGTCTTAATTAATTTAAGGCAGCTTTTTAAAATAAGGAAGGATGAAAGTATGAGTTTATATGCAATAGGTGATCTACATTTCTCTACATCGGTAAATAAGCCTATGGATATATTTGGAGATAACTGGGAGGATCATCAAAATAAAATAATAAACAATTGGAAAGAAATTATAAAAGAAGATGACACAGTATTAGTGTTAGGGGATACTTCTTGGGCTATGAATATGAAAGAGGCAAAGGAAGATTTAGATATAATTGATAATTTACCAGGTAAGAAGGTTTTTATAAAAGGAAATCACGATTTTTGGTGGTCATCGCTAAGTAAACTGAAATCAGCTTATAAAGAAATTACTTTTTTACAAAATAGCTATTACAAATACGAAAATATTGGAATTTGTGGAACTAGGGGTTGGCTTTGTCCCAATGAAGTAAAATTTAATGAAGATGACGAAAAAATATATAAAAGGGAGCAACTAAGATTGAAAATGTCTTTAGAAGCAGCTATAAAAGATGGTTGTGAAGAATTAGTAGCAATAACTCATTACCCACCTACTAATGATAAACTTGAAGAATCAGAGTTTACAAAGATTTTTGAAGAGTACAATGTTAAAAAAGTTGTATATGGTCATCTTCATGGAGCGGAGTCTTTTGAGATGGGCTTAAAAGGAGTAAGAAATAATGTGGAGTATATATTGGCTTCAAGTGATTATATAGACTTTAAACCAATAAAAATAATGGAGTAAGAAATTAGAAAAATGTAAATACTATAAAACATAATGTCAAGAAATAAATGAGTGGGGAATATTAGCAATTTTACTTAATTTAAAAAGGAGTGTTAATAAATGAGATGGATATTAGTATTCATACTTTTATACCTTATACCACTTACAGTGCTATTTAAAAATTATAAAAATTATAAAAGAGCCTGTATTTATGGAAGTATTTATATTATTTTATCGACAACAATGGTAATTACAAATATATATTTAAGTGGCCTTAGAGTTTTAGAAGATACTTTAGATTTTGAAGATGATTTAGTATTGGAAACTTATTTAGATCAACATAATATACAAACTATGTATAATGAACAAAATATAAAAAAATCAGATTTGCAAAAAATAGATGAATTTAAAAAAGATATTTACTCAATTGAAAGAATTGCTTTAATACCTATGAGAGAATGTCTTCCTTATACTAATAATTTGCAAAAAGGTTTAGAAAATTTAACACAAATAAAAGATGATGTGGTTTATGCAAAAGAAATGTGTGAAGACGTGGTAGAAATGTACGATAATATGAAAGTTCCAACCTTATCTAAAGATGAATATACTCAAGTTTTAGACAGGGCAAAAGTAAATGTTATGAAAACTTATGAACTAAGAACTTTAGCGATGGAGAAATCAGTAAACTTAATAGATACAAAAAACCCTATTTATATTAATAAGATAACGGAATACCTAAAGTTATCAGATAAGGAAATTACAAGTTTTAAAAATAAAATTGATGAATTAAAAGAAAAAATTAAAGAAGAATAAAAAAAACCCTATGGTTATTTATGTATAATCATAGGGTTTTTTTTAGTAAAATACCACATTATTAAAGGTATTCAAAATACATGATAGGAAAGTACCTTAGATGAAGAGTGCTAAATTTTCACACAAATAAGATAGTTATTCCTGAGCTTTTGATTTATACTTATTTATATGATATATTTATAAAGATACCTTCTTAAAATAACCTACAGTTAAATTAAGAAGGGGTAATGATATAATTATAATAAAGATATAAAATATGACAATATAGCTAAGATTAAAAATTGGGGCATCTAAAAAGATAATTAATAGTATGTAATCAAGTTTTAATATTAGAAAAGGAGGCGAAGATTATGATACAACTTAAATTAAAGAATAAAAAAGGTCAGTTTAATGTTAATAGTAGGGAAGTTAAAGATATATTAGGAATCAGACAAGATATAGATTTTGTACAGGATATATCAAATACTATAAATCAAAAAGATATAATGGTGTTTGACTGTAAGCTTGCTGAGAGTATATTTTCAAAAGAGTTAGCAAAACAACTTATTGAAGAATCGGCTGGCGAAATAGATGAATCATTCTTCGAATTATTCTTTGAAGATGTCAGAGCCTTCTTAAAAGATACGACTGATGAAATAGAGGCGGAACTGCAAGAAATATATTTAGTAGATAGTATAAGATGCTGTTCTGATATTTATAGCATTAACGATGAATTTACAGACTTTAAGTTTGTATTTGTTGTTAGTTTTAAAGAAACGACTATTGCTGTTTTAGAAAATTTGGCTAAAATTATTTCAAAAAGACAATTAGCAGGGGCATCTAAATTCTACTGTTAATATAAATAATAGTCTTTATATAATATTTTAGATTATTTTTTACAAACTTAAATTATTAAATTGACAATGAAAATTGTAATAATTACAATTTATTTAGAAATATTATTTTAATAAGAACCTAAAAGACACTTTTAGAAAAGTAAAATTTAGACAGATTATAAATATTCTATATATTCTGCTTAGTATATATAAAATATGAATTAACAATCTGTCTTTTTTTATACGTAAAAATAGGAATTAACATAGGGGTTATAAATTTATAGAGGGGAATGAAAATTAATGAAAGAAATAAACACTAAAGATGCAGTAGGACATGTTTTATGTCATGATATAACTCAAATAGTTAAGGATAAGGTAAAGGGAGTTGCTTTTAAAAAAGGTCATGTGGTAAAGGAAGAGGACATAGATACTTTATTATCCTTAGGTAAAGACCATTTATATGTTTGGGAGAAGAAAGATGGGATGCTCCATGAAAATGAGGCAGCAATCATATTAAAAGATATATGTAAAAATGAATATATGGAAGAATCAGATGTAAAAGAAGGAAAAATAGAGCTTTCTGCAAGCATAGATGGTTTATTTAAAATAAATGTTGATAAACTTAGGGAAGTAAATGCTCTTGGTGAAATGATGATAGCAACAAGACATCAAAATTTTCCTGTTAAAAAAGGAGACAAATTAGCTGGGACAAGAATAATACCATTAATAATAGAAGAAGAAAAAATGAAAAAAGCAAAAGAGTTATGTAGTGATGGACCTATACTTAGTATTAAGCCTTTTGTACATAAGAAGGTTGGAATTGTAACAACAGGTAATGAGGTATTTTACGGAAGGATAAAAGATACTTTTGGACCTGTAATTATTGAAAAAGTAAAGGAATTTGATGTAGAAGTACTTGGACAAGCTATTGTAAATGATGATCCTAAAAATATAACAAATTCAATTTTAGAGTTTATTAAAAAAGGTGCAGATATGGTTTTATGTACAGGAGGCATGAGCGTTGATCCTGATGATAAAACACCTAAAGCCATAAAAGATACAGGTGCAGATATTGTTAGTTATGGGGCACCAGTACTACCAGGAGCAATGATGTTAGTGTCGTATTATAAAAATAATGATAAGTTAATACCCATTATGGGACTTCCAGGATGCGTTATGTATGCAAAAAGAACTGTATTTGATTTGATTCTACCTCGTATTATGGCAGATGAAAAAATCACTAAGGATGATTTAAGTAAACTGGGACTAGGTGGTTTATGCTTAAATTGTGATGTTTGTAACTATCCAAATTGTGGATTTGGAAAAGGAGTATAAAGATTTTAAGGGAAATATAGAGGTGAGACTGTGAACATAGGAGCTTTAATACTTATGGGTGGACAAAACAAACGTATGGGAGGAAATATAAAAGGACTTTTAAAAATAAATGAAGTAACTTTTTTAGAACGAATAATGAATGTTTTAGAAGACTTTTCTACCGTATATTTATCGGTAAATAAAAAATTTTCTTCACAAGAAATTAAAAAATATGAAAAAATGGGATTATCAGTTATAGTTGATATCTATGATGATATTGGTCCTATGGGAGGAATTTGCTCATCTCTTAAAAACTGCACAGAAGATTATTTATTTATAACAGCATGTGATATGCCATTTATAAATAAGGACTTAATAATTGAATTGCAGTCAAATATAAATTCAGACATAGATGCAGTACTTTTTTCTAAGAATAAATTATTTTATCCACTAGGAGCTATATACTCAAAAAGTATGATTCCTTATATGGAGGAGTTGATAAGTAATAAAGAGTATAAACTTCTAAAATTAATTTTAAATAGCAATTTTGTTGAACTACCATTAGAAAGTACTGATTTATCAGATGATATTTTTAAAAATATCAATACAGTAGAGGAATATGCGCAATTAATAAGACATTATAATAAGTAAAATATAATATTCTCAAGCTAACGTATCTAAGGATAATAATCTATGATACCTAGCCAGGTAATTTATATTGCCTCGGGTTAATATGGAAACATGTTGGCCTTCCATTATTTGAAAAGAGAATCTATTATTAGTTAAGGGGATGTTTATACCTTTAGCTTTATTTGACTATGTTTTCTTTTTAATAAAAAGAGACATAGTTTTTTTATTATAAGCATCTAAAAAATATATTAAAGATAATAGATTGTATAAAAAGTAAATATCAGAAGGAGATTATCTATGGAAAATATTGAATTAGAGCATGCTTTGCAAATTATAGGAGAGGCAGTAAACAAAATAAGTAGTATAGAAAGAATTAATATAGAGGAAGCACGAGGAAGAATAATAGGAGAAGATATTTATGCACCAATAAATCAACCGCCCTTTAATAGGTCACCTCTTGATGGATATGCATTAAGATCAGAAGATACTGTAGGCGGAAGTAAAAGAAATCCTATAAAGCTAAAAGTTGTAGATGAAGTTTTTGCTGGAGGAAATATAAGTACTTCAGTTAAAAACAATGAAGCAATAAGAATCATGACAGGTGCAGAAATACCTGAAGGTGCAGATTGTGTAATTAGACAGGAAAATACTAATTACAGTATGAAAGAAGTGGAGATTTACTCTGAACTAAAAAAATATGAAAATTACTGTTTTGTTGGTGAGGATGTAAAAAAAGGAAGTAAGCTAATTTCTACAGGTGAAAAAATAACATATGTACATATTGGATTATTAGCTATGATGGGAATTACAGAAGTATTAGTAAAAAGAAAACCTAGACTAGGAATAATTAGTACAGGTGATGAAGTTATTAGCCCTGGTGAAACTCTAACTAAGGGAAAAATTTATGATAGTAATAGAATTACTATTTCAATAAGACTTTTAGACTTTGGATGTGAAATAGTTAGTTCTAAGATTATGGGAGATGAGGTTTATGATGTAAGTGAAGAAATAGATAACTTGATAGACAAAGTAGATGCCATAATAACTACGGGAGGAGTTTCTGTTGGTAAAAAAGATATAATGCATGAAGTTATAAAAGAAATAAATGCCGACAGGTTGTTTTGGAGAGTAAGAATGAAACCAGGAACACCTGCAATATATTCTATATATAAAAACACACCGATACTTTCTTTATCTGGAAATCCTTTTGCGGCAATAGCTACATTTGAAATAATGGGTAAAGAGCTTATTTATAACTTGAGTGGAGATGAAGAGTTAAAAGAAGTTAGAATAAAATCAGTTATGGAAGATGATTTCTTAAAAGAGAGCAAAGGAAGAAGGATTGTAAGAGGAGTTTATAATAATAATAAAGTATATCTTCCCCAGGGAGGTCACTCTTCAGGCATGATGTCATCTATGTTAGGATGTAATTGCTTAATAGACATAAAACCAGGAACAAAACAGCTTCTAAAAGGGGATGAAGTAGAAATTATACTTATATAGGAGATATTAACATGACTAATAGACCATTTTTAATGGCAATCAGCGGATGTAAGAATTCTGGTAAAACCACATTAATTACGAAGCTTATACCAAAGTTCTGTGAAAAGGGATATAAGGTTGCAACTATAAAGCATGATGGACATGATTTTCAAGGTGATGTAGTTGGAACTGATACATATAAGCACAAAAATGCTGGTGCATATGGTACTGCTATATTCTCTAAAAATAAATTCATGGTGATAAAAGAGGATAAATTTATTGATGAAACTTATTTTATTAAGCTATTTCCAGAAGCAGATATTATTTTCCTAGAAGGATTTAAAGCTTCTGACTATCCTAAATTAGAAATTGTAAGGAAAGGAAACTCAAATAGACCCATATGTAATGAAAAAAACTTAATAGGTATATTATCAGATATAAATGTTATAGAAGGAAATAACAATATAATAGATTTGAATAATATAGACATAATAGTTGAAAAAATATTAAACTATATGAAGAATCATGAGTAATAATATAGATTTACAAATAAAGATTTTCAATTTATAAGTGGGGGATGTTGATGATAGATAAATTAAATAGAAAAATAGAATATATGAGAATATCAGTTACAGATAGGTGTAATCTTAGATGTGTTTATTGCATGCCAGAAGAGGGTATAGAAAATATTTCTCATGAAGAAATTTTATCTTATGATGAAATTATTAGAATTTGTAAATGTATTGCAAATTTAGGAATTAAAAAGGTTAAAATTACGGGAGGAGAACCTCTGGTAAGAAAAGATATAATTAATCTAATTAAAGAAATAAAGAAGATTGATGGAATAGATGAAGTGACTATAACTACAAATGGTGTATTATTATACGAAATGTCAGATCAATTGTATGAATCAGGAATAGATGCTGTTAATATAAGTTTGGATACTTTAAATAGAGATAAATTTTTTAAGATAACGAGACGTGATAAGTATGAAAATGTATTTATGGCTATAAACAAGCTTATTGGCCTAGGTATAAGGGTAAAAATAAATTGTTTAGCTATAAAAGAACATAACTTAGATGAGATAGTTAAAATTGCAGAGTACTCTAAAAATAACAATATAGACGTAAGGTTTATTGAGCTAATGCCGATAGGTTATGGTAAAAGCTATACAGGAATATCAAATGAAATAATATTAGGTCTGTTGGAAGATAAATATGGTTCATTTAAAAGATTAAAAGAGAAGAGAGGAAATGGTCCGGCAGTATATTATAAAAATGATGAATTTAAAGGATACATAGGTCTAATTAGTGCTATAAGCAATGAATTTTGTGAAACTTGCAATAGAGTAAGATTGACAGCAAATGGATTTTTAAAATTATGCTTACATTATAATAAGGGTATAGATTTAAAAACACCAATAAGAAATAACATTACAGATAAAGAATTAGAAAACATGATATATCATGCCATAAGAAACAAACCATTAGGACATAACTTTTATCATGATAGCAATATAGAAAATTTAGAAAATAAAAATATGGTACAAATTGGAGGATAAGGAGAGATTAACAATGGGAAAAATTATTGCTGTATGTATAAGTGAAAAAAAAGGTGTACAAAAGAAAAGAGTAGGTGAAGGAATATTCATTGAAGACTTTGGTATACAAGGAGACGCTCATGCAGGAAAATGGCATAGACAAGTGAGTTTATTATCACATGAAAAGGTTGTAGCTTTTAATGAATTGGGTGCTGGTGTAGAGTCGGGAGCCTTTGGAGAAAACTTAATTGTGGAAGGGTATGATCTTAAAAATATTTTAGTTGGAACAATATTTAAATGTAATGACGTAGTTTTAGAAATTACTCAGATAGGTAAAAAATGCCACAATGGATGTGAAATATTCAAGAAAATGGGTGACTGTATAATGCCAAGAGAAGGTATATTTGCAAGAGTTTTACATGGTGGAACAATAAAACCAGGCGATGAAATTGTAATTAAGGGAGAATAATATGTATAGAGTAGGAATAATAACAGCTAGTGATAAAGGGTCAAAAGGAGAAAGAGTAGACGAAAGCGGTACTAAAATAAAAGAAATAGTGTCTAGTTTTGGATATGAAGTAGTTTATTATAAGGTTTTACCGGATGATAAAGATATGATTTCAAGTGAGATGAAACAACTATGCGATGAAAATGTTGTGGATTTAATTTTAACTACTGGAGGAACAGGTTTTTCCAAAAGGGACAATACTCCTGAGGCTACTTTAGAAATAGCTGAAAAACTTGTACCAGGTATATCAGAAGCTATAAGAAGTTACAGTATGCAGTTTACCCCAAAAGCTATGCTTAGCAGAGGAGTATCTGTTATAAGAAAAGAAACTTTAATAATAAATATGCCAGGAAGCCCAAAGGCAGTAAAAGAAAGTATGGAATGTATAATGCCGGCTTTGAATCATGGTATTGATATATTAAAAGGTTCTGCAAATGAGTGTGGAAGACGCTTATAATGAAAATAGTCAAAAAAAATATTTTATTATATGGAGTTATTATATTTTTTCTGCTCTGCATCACAACTAAATATTTAACTTCAGCAGAATATAAAGTATCATTCGACTTTAATTATTTAAATAATAATCAAATAATTACTAATACAAAAGAATTATTATTAAATAACAAGATTCCTAAGGAAAATATTGATTTATGGTTAGAATATGTAAAAAAATATAATTTAAAAAGCAAAACTTTCATACAAGATACATCTGACGGATGGACTAAAACATCATTGAGTGACTATAATAGAATAGATTTTACTAAAAATTTAAATGGATGGTCTGAAGAAGAAGATTATTTAGATTTAAATTGTAGAATTAGTGCATTTATTTTGATAAAAGATAGAATTTCTAGCAACTGTTTTATGAAAAAATATAATTCTGATATAGAAAAAGAAATAAATAAAATGGATGATATTTTTTGTGGAAAGATTACAGATAAAAATGCTACTACATTTAGAAGTTTATTTACTCCTATTGAGATGAAAATGAATAATTTAAAAAATATTAGTGTATATGATGAAACTCTAAAAAATTTAAAAAGCTATTGGGAAAAAGAAGGTTTAACATTTAAAAATAATAATTCTAGCCTAATTCAAGTAGTACTTATTGAACAGAACAATAACGGTGTGTCAGCTACTATAGGCCATGCTGGTTTATTAGTAAAAAATAGTAGTATTTTATATTTTATTGAAAAAAAGAATCCTTGCTTTCCATACCAAATTTCAAAATTTAAAAATTATGATGATTTAAATCAATATATTATTGCACCATTTAAAGATCTTAAAAATTGTAAACTAATGATTTTACAAAATGACAACATGATATTTAAATATGATATTTAAACAGATATATATTTTTTTTAATAATTTAATATTAAAAATATATAAAAAAATAGTAAAAAAGGGCAAGATTCTATATGAATCGAGCCCTTTTTAATTATTTCAATAATATCCTATGTGGACTAGTATAAATATTCATTTTTTTATCACGTACAAAACCCACTAAAGTAATATTTAATTTTTGTGCTGTCTCTATTACCAAACTTGTAGTGGCTGATTTAGCAACAACTATAGGAACTTTAACCTTTGCAGCTTTCTTTATCATTTCAAATGAAAGTCTTCCGCTTACAAATATGACCTTATCATTTAGTGGAATATCATTTAAGATGCAGTGACCAATTGCTTTATCAAGGGCATTATGTCTTGCTACATCTTCGCATGCAATAATTAGTTGATTATTACCATAAATGCTAATGCAATGGACACCGGCAGTACTTTTAAACAATTGAGATAAGTTTAAATTATTTTCCATTGTTTTATATATATCACTAGCATTAATTTCAAAATTTTCATCACAAATAGGATTAGCTTCTAGAAAGTCATAATCATTTAAATAAAGAATGTTTTTGCAAAAATTAATGTTAGATTCATTAATATCTACATAAGCGACTTTTTTATTATGATTTATTTCAAAACGTAAAATATCATCTTTATTATTAATTAAATTTTTATAGCTTAAATATCCAACAACCAACTCTTTTAGTTTAAAAGGAGTGCACAAAAATGTATTTTCATATTTACCGTTAACAACTAATCCAAGGGGGAACTCTGCAACAACTGTATCATCATCATGAATGCTATCGAAATTATTTACCTTTATTAAAGGATATTGAAAAGAATAGTTATATTTATAATTTGCTAAATAATCAGGGTCTTTTGCATTAAAATTTGCCATTTAAAAACCTCCAAATAAAATAATAAATATAGGATATAACTGAATGTAGATAATATTATATTGAGATGCCTATATAATACTTTAATTGTATCATTTTTATTTTTGATATAGGTTCATATTATAAAAAATAGACAAGTATTTTGGCATTAAGAATAATGTATACATGTTAGAAAAATAACAATTTTATTAAAACCTTGCTATAATTAATTTAAAGGTAATAAACTTGTAAGAGGGGGTTAATTTTATGGAAAAGAGATTTTTGACACCCAAGGAAATAGCTAATACGATGATAAATGTTGGCGTGGGAAAAGCTAACTTAAAAACATCACCAATGATTTATTTAGGAATTTTAGCAGGTATGTATATTGGATTTGGGGGATTAGCTAATACGATAATAAGCCAAACTTTAGGTAATATAGACCCGGGTTTGGCTAAATTTGCGGGAGCAGTTGTCTTCCCTGTTGGACTTATGTTAGTAGTTATCGGAGGTGCAGAATTATTTACTGGTAACAACTTAATGACATTGGCTGTTATGAATAAAAAAATAACTTTATCACAAATGTTAAGAAACTGGAGTATAGTATGGGTAGCAAACCTAGTAGGATCTTTAATTTTAGCACTGATAGTATTTTATGGGGGAGTTTTAGGAGGAGATGCAGGCACAAAAGCCATAGCGATAGCTGAAGGGAAAGCTTCCTTAGATGTTATGACATTAATACTTAGAGGAATTTTATGTAATATTTTAGTTGTTTTGGGTGTATGGCTTGCAGCAGCTGCTCAAGATATAGTATCAAAAATATTCGCTTGCTGGTTCCCAATAATGTTATTTGTACTATGTGGATTTGAGCATAGCGTGGCAAATATGTTCTTTATTCCAATGGGAATGCTACTAGGTGCTAAAGTTACTATGGTGGCATTAATAAAAAATTTAGTATTTGTAACAATCGGTAACATAATTGGAGGAGGTATAATAATACCTTTCTTGTATAACTATGCATATTTAAAAGAAGAACATAAGGTTTCTAAACAAGAGTCATAATTGAGAATATAATTATAAATAAAAATACTACCTTTAGTATAATAAAAGGTAGTATTTTTTATTTAAAAAACAATGAAATTATAGTCTGACAGTAGCTAATTTTCTTTTATTTTTTATAGACTTAGACAAATCTTCTTCTGTTACAATCCTAAATGCAGAAGTAGGACATACCTTTATGCAAGCAGGACCTTCTTCTGAATTGTTACAAAGATCACACTTATTAGCTACCATTTTTTCTATACAGAATAGTTTATCAGTTGGAATACTTTCTAAGTTAATAAGTTTTCCTTTTTCTGTATCGTTTAAGTTAATAGCACCAAAAGGACAGGCAAGCATACAGTTTTTACATCCTATACATTTTTCTTCATTAACAACTATAGAATTACCTTCTTTTGTAAGAGCATTGTGAGGACATGCCTTTGCACAAGGGGCATCTTCACAATGTCTACATTGTATAGGAGCACTAACTTGAGCATTTTTTACAACTTCTAATTTAGGATTAAAATTTATATCCTTTGGATTTTGATAGAATATATTCTCTTTGCTATGTTCAACAACACAAGCTACCATACAAGTTCTACAACCAATACATTTTAGTGGGTCGGCTATAACAAAATAATTCATTTATTTAGCCACTTCCTTTCCTATACAATATTCAGTGTGTAATAAATGATGAGACACACTTCCTAAAGGCTCTTTTAAGAACTCTTCATATATCTTAATTATTTCAGGATTTTCATGTGATTTTCTTAGTGGCAAGTTTTTATCATGAACATAAGTAGCGTCAGTTCTATTCTTGTAAGCTAATTCTCTATACTCTTCTAATAATAACTTAGGCTGACCACCACCACTTACGCATCCAACAGGACAAGTCATAACCTCTATAAAATCTAAATTTAGTTTGCCTGATTTTAAGTCTTCTAAAACAGGAACTATATTTTTAAGACCTGTTACTATACCCACTTTTAGTGTTAAATCTCCAACGTTTATTTGGGCAGTTCTAAAACCTTCTAAACCTCTAACAGCAGGTAGATCTATACTAGGTATTTTTTCTCCAGTTATAACTTCATAGCCAGTACGAAGAGCAGCTTCCATAACACCACCAGTAACACCAAATATAGTACCAGCACCAGTATACACTCCTAAAGGACTTTCAAAGGTAATTTCTTCAAGGTTATTAAAATTGATGTTAGCATCTTTTATTAAGTAAGCTAATTCTCTAGTAGTTAAAACCACATCCACGTCCCTATAACCACTAGATTTCATCTCAGGTCTATCACATTCAAATTTCTTACATGTACAAGGCATAATAGAAACACTATAAATATCTTTTGCCTCAATATTATTAATTTCTGATCCGTAAGTTTTGAAAACAGCACCAGCCATTTGCTGTGGTGATTTACAAGTAGATAGATGGTCTGTTAATTCAGGATAATTGTCTTCTAAAAATTTAACCCAAGCTGGACAACAAGATGTGAACATTGGTAAAGTCCCACCAGTTGTAACTCTTTTAATTAACTCATTTCCTTCTTCCATAATAGTCAAATCTGCTGCAAAGTTTGTATCATAAACTTTATCAAACTTAAGAGCCTTCAATGCAGCAGCCATTTTACCTGGAGTTAGAGATCCTAATTCCATTCCAAAGTCTTCACCAAGAGCAACCCTAACAGCAGGGGCACATTGAACCATAGTTATTTTACTAGGGTCTTTTAAAGCTTCTTTTACTCTATCCACATCACAAACATTATTAGCAGCAAATAGAGGCTCATTAATTACATTAGGTAATTTTCTTTCAGATTTTTTATTTTCTATAAATTCTTCACCATGATCAATAATAGATGCATATGACTTGCAAACTTGAACACATTGACCACAGACTACACAGCGATCTTCATTTATTTCTTGTGGTTTACCAGCTTCTCCTTCAATTGCAAAGGCAGGACATACTTTTACGCATTCTTGACATCCTGTGCATAAATCTTTATCTATACTAACTATCATACTTTTATCCCCCTTATCCTATTTAGTTGCTGACAATAAATTCAAAGCAGCTTTTATGTTTTTCTCTTTTTTATCTTCAAGAGGAGTAACAAGTCTTAAAGCTTCATTAGGGCATGCATTTATACAAGCTATTTTGTCATTATCCTTGCATAAATCACATTTATAAGCTATTTTTTTGCTTTCATTTATTGCAATTTGCTCAACAGGTTTATTATTTTTAAATTGGGCTAACAAGTCGATAGCTCCAAAAGGACATGCAAGTAAACAAGTTTTACATCCTATACATTTATCATCATCAACAATTACTATACCATTGATTCTTGAGATTGCTTTTACAGCACAAGTATTTAAACAAGGAGCATCCTCACAATGTCTACATTGTATAGGCATACAAATATCTTCATCTTTAACTAAGTAAAGTCTTGGAATTATAGGAATTTCTACAGTGCCAACTGTGAAGCTTATAGAGTTACTTTTTTTGTTATGAGTAGAGAAGCAAGCCACTTCACAAGATCTACAACCAGTACACTTATTAGAGTCAGCAATTACGAATGAACCTAATTTATTTTTCATACAATTTCACCTTTCTTTAATATAATTAATTCATCGAAAATTAGATTGAATGTCTCCTTAATTAGATATTTTTAACACCCATTTTGATTCTTAGATCTTTATAAGTATTTTTTACGCATTCTTCAGCATAATTTTGATCATCTATTTTTTCAACTTTAACAGCACAATATTTGTATTCTGGAGTTTTAGAAATAGGGTCAAGGCTAGCTACTGTAAGTTCATTACAAGCACCTACCCACCATTGATAAGTCATGTAAGTAGCTCCTTCTTGAACTCTATCGGTTACTAGGGCTCTTGTTAATACACTACCTCTTCTAGAATTTACTCTAATTATTTCATTATCTTCAATATTAAGTTTTTGTGCATCTTTATAATTTATTTGTAAATAACCAGGTTCATCCTCCAATTGAGAAAGAGTTCTACAGTTGCCAGTCATTGTTCTAACAGAATAATGTCCAACTTCTCTTACAGTTGATAAACTGAAAGGATATTCATCATCTTCAATCTCATAAGGAGGTCTCCATTCAGCAGCGAATAACTTACCTTTACCATTATTAGTAGAGAAATTACCATCTTTGTGAAGGAATACAGAGCCTTTATCTTCATCAGACTCACTTCTACATGGCCATTGAACACAACCTAGTTTTTCTATTTTTTCATAAGTTGCACCGAAGAAACTAGGAGTTAAACTTCTCATCTCATCCCAAATTTCTCTTGTATTATTATATTTCATAGGATATCCCATAGCAGTAGAAATTCTACAAATTATATCCCAGTCAGTTTTCACATCACCTTTGGGTTCAACAGCTTTTCTTATCCTTTGGAAACCTCTGTCAGCGCAAGAATAAACACCATCGTGTTCACCCCAAGATGTGGCAGGTAAAATAACATCAGCATGAAGAGCGGTTTTGTTCATAAATATATCTTGTACAACAACAAATTCACAAGTGTCTAAAGTTTCTCTTACCTCAGAAGCATCAGGGTCACTTTGAACTGGGTCTTCACCAAATATATAGTAAGCTTTTATTTTATTTTCTTCTAAAACAGAATGAGGAACTTCTGTGATTTTAACGCCTATTTCAGATGGAAGGGTAACACCCCAAGCTTTTTCAAATTTTTCTCTGATTTGAGGATTAGTAACTTTTTGATAACCTGGATAAACATCTGGAAGGGCACCCATATCACAAGCGCCTTGAACGTTGTTTTGACCGCGAACTGGTCCAATACCAACATTAGGTCTTCCTAAGTTGCCTGTAAGTAAAGCTAAAGAAGCCAAACCTTTGACTACATCAACGGCTTGTGAGAATTGGCAAACACCCATGCCGTATAGAATCATAGAATCTTTTGCTTTGGCATATTCTCTCATAGCTTGTCTTATGGCGTCAGCTGGTATATTAGTGTATTTTTCTGCATATTCAGGAGTATAAGGTTCAACAATTTTCTTATATTCTTCAAAATTGTCAGTATGATTTGCTACGAAGTCTTTGTCATATAGATTTTCATTTATTAAAACATTACCGAAGGCATTAACTAAAATCATATTAGTTCCACCTTTTAAAGCCAAATGCATATCAGAAATTCTTGCAGTTTCTGTAACTCTAGGGTCAACAGTTATTATTTTAGCTCCTTTTGCTTTTGCTTTAACTATTCTTCTTGCGACTATAGGGTGAGAATCTGCACCGTTATATCCAAACACAAGTAATAAATTTGCATTTTCAATTTCAGGTATAGAGTTAGACATAGCACCACTACCTAATGAGTAAGCCAAGCCGGCTACAGATGGGGCATGTCAAACACGGGCGCAGTGATCAATATTATTAGTACCTACTGCAGCTCTCATAAATTTTTGCATAATATAGTTAGCTTCATTTCCTGGGCCTCTGGCAGAACCAGTTCCCATTATTGAATCTGGACCATATTTTTCTTTGATTTCATTTAGTCTAGAAGCTGTATAAGAGATTGCTTCATCCCACTCAACTTCTTCTAAAGTTCCATTTTTTCTGATTAAAGGTTTAGTAAGTCTTGGAGTTAAAATTTGCGGATCATTTAGGAAATCCCATCCATAATGACCTTTAAGGCATAGTGTACCTTCATTTGTTCTTCCTTGGGCAGGTTTACTTTTTATGATTTGATTTTTTTCTTCATCAACTACTAGATAAAACTGACATCCAGCGCCACAGTAAGGACAAGTGGTTAAAACTTCTTTTTCCATGAGTTTATCCCCCTTATTTTAAAATACTTTACTGATAAATATAATATTTGCTCAATATTAATAGAAATATTGAGCAAATGAGTAAGCTTAAATATTAAATAAAATGATGATGAAGACTTCTTGTAAAAATTGAATAAAAATTATTGACCAATTAGTCTTAAGTATAAAAATGTTAAAATATACTAATTTTATTATATCACCTCTTATTTTCATATTCAACTTGAGTTAAAATATAATAATTTTATATTTATATTATTAGACTACTTCACAATTTACAATTTTATGAAATTAAAAGACATATGTAATAGATAATTAACACATTTGCATAGGTATAATGATTTGAGAAATTTTCATTAAATATTATAAAAATATGTGGTAAAATCATTTTATGATTAAAATTTATCCTTTTTTGAGTAAAAGCATATACTAAAAGCAAGGATAAAACGTATAATTTGAAAGCATGAAAATATTTACAATATAAATTTGATTATTAATTAATAAAGCGAATGATCTGGGAGGAAAATATAATGAACAAGGAATTTATATATAAACAATTATTAAATATATTAGATGAAGAAAGTATAAAGGTTGATGAACCAATGAAAAAACATATATCTTTTAGAGTGGGGGGGCCAGCAGATTTTTTACTTAAACCCAAGACTGAGGAAGAATTAAGTAAGGTAATAAAATTTGCTAAGGAAGAAAGCATACCTTTTATAGTTATAGGTAATGGTTCAAATCTTCTTGTAAAAGATGGTGGAATAAGAGGGATAGTTATAGAGTTATCTGATAACTTCAATAATTATGAAATAGAAGGCAATATAATAAAATCACAAAGTGGGGCTTTACTATCTATACTAGGTAGAAATGCTCTTAAAAATTCTTTAACAGGATTTGAATTTGCAGCTGGTATACCAGGAACTTTGGGTGGAGCATTAGCCATGAATGCAGGAGCTTACGGTGGAGAAATGAAACAGATTGTAAAAGCTGTAAGACTTATGGATAGAGAAGGTAATATATTTGAACTATCTAATGAAAAAATGAAATTTGAGTATAGAAAAAGCATATTAACAACTAATGATTATATAGTATTATCTGCTGTAATAGAATTACAACCAGGTAATACTGAAGAAATAAAAGAAACTATGTCAGACTATGCAAATAGAAGATCAACTAAACAACCTCTAAATTTCCCAAGTGCAGGAAGTACATTTAAAAGACCAGAAGGGTATTTTGCAGCAAAATTAATTGATGACTGTGGACTTAGAGGACTTAGCTTAAGAGGAGCACAAGTTTCAGATAAACATTGTGGTTTTGTTATAAATCCTGGAGAAGCTAATGCAAAAGATATATTAGACTTAATGTTTATAGTCAAAAGCACAGTAAATGCAAAATTTGGTATAATGTTAGAGGAAGAAGTGAAGATTCTAGGAGAGGATTAATAAATGAAAATTGTTGCTGATTATCACACACATACCATATACAGTCATGGTAAAGGAACCATAGAAGAAAATGTGAAAGTAGCTATTTCAAAAGGAATTGAAACTCTTGGAATATCTGATCATAGCTACGATCACTTAACTTATGGAATTAAGAAGAATGATATATTTAAAATGAGGGAAGAAATAGATTTTCTCAATGAAAAATACAAAGATAAAATAAAAATTCTATTGGGAGTGGAGAGTAACATATTAGATGATAAAGGAAATATTGATTATGATGATAAAATAGGAAAAGTTTTAGATTATGTTATGGCTGGATACCATTTTGGATCGAAGCCAACAAACTTAAAGGGTTTACTTAATCATGCTAATAATTATGTTTTTAAAACAAATAAATCAAAAGAGTACAATACTTTAGCCATAATTAATGCTATGAAAAACAATGATATATTTGTTATTACTCATCCGGGAGATAAGGGTGATGTATATATTGAAGAAATTGCAAAAGTTGCAAAAGAAACAAATACTAGATTAGAGATAAATAGTAGTCATAAATTTTTAAATGTAGAACAACTAAAAAAAATTGAGCATATAGAAAACACTTTTATAGTAGGTTCTGATGCTCATATCCCACAAAATGTTGGTAACTTTGACTTAGCGTTAAACACTATTAAAGAAGCAAAAATTGATTTATCATTAATAGAAAATATTAAATTTTAATAAAAGGGAGTTTACAAATGAAGTTTATAATAGTTACTGGACTTTCTGGTTCTGGAAAAAGTGAGGCAATGAGAGCTCTTGAAGATATGGGATTTTATTGTGTAGATAATTTACCACCTACTTTAATTCCTAAATTTGCTGAATTATGTTATCAATCTAACTCAACTATAGATAAGGTAGCACTAGGAATTGATGTAAGAGGAAGAAAATTTTTTGAAGCGTTACATGAAAGTTTAAATACTTTAAGAAAGGATAAATATCCTTTTGAAGTACTATATCTAGATTGTGCTGATGATATTTTATTAAAAAGATATAAAATGACTAGAAGAAATCATCCTCTAGCAATTAATAGACAGATACCGGAAGGTATAAAGATGGAAAGAACAATTTTAGAGCCGTTGAAAGAAATTGCTGATTGTATAGTAGATACATCTAATATGAAACCTAAAGATCTTAAAGAAGAAATAAGTAAAATTTATGCAAATGGAGAGGTTAATAATAATTTAACTATATCTGTGGTTTCATTTGGATTTAAACATGGAATACCTTCAGATTCTGATTTAGTTTTTGATGTGAGATTTTTACCAAATCCTTACTATGTTGATGAGTTAAGAAGTAAAACCGGTGAAGAACAAGATGTTAGAGATTATGTCATGAATTCTGATATAAGTCATCAATTTTATGAAAAATTATTAGACATGATTAATTTTTTAGTTCCTCAATATATAGAAGAAGGTAAGCATCATTTAGTTATAAGTATAGGATGTACAGGTGGAAGACATAGATCTGTAACAATATCTAACTTAATAAGTAATGAATTAATGAAACAAGGATATAGGGTAGTTAAGAAGCATAGAGACTTTATGCTAAGATAGGCGGAGGCAGCTATGAAATATTTGGCTTACATTATAGATATTATAGGTATGGTAACCTTAGTTCTAGGTATAGTTTTTTTTATAAAAGCAAAAAAACAAGTAAAAAAAGATAATACAAGAAAGACTATAGAAGCTGATAAGGCTAATGTAGTAGTTATTGGAGGAGGTACAGGTCAATCAATTTTTTTAAGAGGTCTTAAAAAGATTACGCCTAATATTACAGCTGTTGTTACTGTTGCAGACGATGGGGGAGGATCTGGGGTTTTAAGATCAGACTTAGGAATGTTACCGCCAGGAGACATTAGGAACTGTTTGCTAGCTTTAGCTAATACTGAACCTACCATGCAAGAAGTAATGCAATATAGATTTGAAGAAGGTGGTCTAAAAGGACAGAGCTTTGGAAATCTTTTTTTAGCAGCTATGAATGGATTATATGGAAATTTTGAAACAGCTGTTTATAAGTTAAGTGAAATTTTTAATATAACAGGTAGAGTTTTGCCAGTTACGTTAGAAAGTATTGACTTAATTGCTAAATTAAATAACGGAAATGTAATAAAAGGGGAGTCTAAAATTCCTAGGGAAGTAAGAAATCAAAAAAGTAAAATTGAAAAAGTATATTTGGAGCCTAAAGACGCAAAGCCTTTAAATGATGTGATTACTTCTATTTATGAAGCTGACTACATTATAATGGGTCCAGGAAGTTTATATACTAGTATAATACCAAATTTATTAGTAGAAGGTGTGGTTGAAGCTATAAAAGGAAGTAAGGCTACAAAAATATATATTCCTAATGTAATGACTCAACCAGGAGAAACTGATGGATATGATGTATTAGACCATGTTAAAGCTATAAACAAACATACAAAAGAGAACTTAATTGACTATGTTGTAGCTAACAATGAAATAATACCTGATAATCAATTTGAAAAATATAAAAAGGATGGAGCAAACCAGGTGTTATTAGATAAACAACAAAGAATCACATTAAAGAGTATGGGTATAAAAATAGTCGAGGGAGATTTGATAGAAATTAAAAATGACTATATTAGACATCATGCAGACTCTATATGTGAAGTAATTAATAATTTGGCACTAAGTCATGATTATGACAGGGCAAGGTAAAAAAGGATTTTAGATTTTTATGTAGAAATCCTTATTATTATGTTAGTTTTAAGGAGTGAACATCTATGAGAGAAGAAATTAGTGCCGGTGGGGTGGTGTTATTTGGAAATGCTATTCTTCTACTAAGAAAGTTTAATGGCGACTGGGTGTTGCCAAAAGGAAAAGTAGAAGAAGGTGAGAATAACGAAGAAGCTGCATTAAGAGAAGTGTCGGAGGAAACTGGAGTAAAAGCCGAAACCTTAAAATATCTTGGAGAAATACATTATACTTTCAAAGAAAATTGGGATGAAAATAGAGCTGTTCATAAAACTGTATTTTGGTATTTGATGCAGTCTAAAAATATGGACACAGTACCACAAAAAGAAGAAGGATTTGTGGATGCAAAGTTTATTCATATAGATCGAGTTGTTGATTTGGCAAGATATGATGATGAGAAGGAAATTATAAAGGTGGCTTTAAAAGAAATAAAAAAAAGATTAAAGAAGAGCTAGAATAATAGGTGGTATGTATGTCTTTTTCTACAGAAACGAAAAATGAACTGGCAAGATTGATGCCGGAAAGCTTATGTTATAAAAAAGCTGAGTTATCAGGAATAGCAAAACTAGCTGGTACTATTCAAATTGCTGGATATAAAAAGATTAACTTGAAAATTTCTACAGAATTAAATTCAGTAGCTAGAAAAGTTTTTAAAATATTAAAATCTGATTTTAATATAAATACAACTATTATGGTTAATAAAAACCAAATGTTAAAGAGAAATAATAGTTATGTGCTAACAGTAAAAAGTGATATGGGATCTGAAGAGTTAATGAAAACTTTAGGTCTATTAGATAAAAATGAAGATTTTTTACCTTCTCATACAATACCATCTTGGGTATATGAAGATGAGGAATGTAAAAAAGCGTTTCTTAGAGGCGCATTTTTGGGTGGAGGTTCAATAAGTGATCCGGAAAAAAATTATCATCTAGAATTTGTTGCTAATAGCGAAGAATTTGCAGAGTCTTTAATGAATTTAATTAACTCTTTAGGATTAAACTCAAAAATAGTGTGTAGGAAAAATTCTTATGTTGTATACTTGAAAGAAAGTGAACAAATATCGGATTTACTAAGTCTTATAGGAGGTTTTCAAGCTCTTTTAAGCCTTCAAAATACAAAAATATTAAAACAAATGAGAAATAATGTAAATAGAATAGTAAATTGTGAAACAGCTAATCTTTCTAAGACAGTTAATGCGGCAGTAAGACAAGTAGAAAATATAAAATTAATTGAACGAAAAATGGGTATAAGTAAACTACCCCAAAGCTTACAGCAAATTGCATTATTAAGAGTAGAGAATGAAGATTTAACATTAAAAGAGTTGGGAGAATTACTAACTCCTCAAATCAGTAAATCAGGTGTAAATCACAGATTAAAAAAATTAGAAGAAATAGCTAATGAATTGAGAAATAAAGAATTCGATGGTGAATATAATAATGAAAATTAATTATTAAGGGGGGTTATAATATATAACCTCTTTTTTTATTACATAATGTGATAAAATAAGCTTATAAATTTAGGAGGTGAGATAATGAATAAAGATTTTATTCATCTTCATGTGCATACGGAGTACAGTTTACTAGATGGGTTTTCTAGACTAGATAAACTAATAGGGCGAGCAAAAGAGCTAAATATGAAGGCTATTGCAATAACAGACCATGGTTGTATGTTTGGAGCTATAGATTTTTATAAAAAAGCAAAAAAGGCAGGAATAAAGCCGATTATAGGATGTGAGGTATACACAGCATCTCGTGGCTTAAGGGATAAAGACCCCAACTATGATAAAAGATACGGTCATTTAGTTTTATTGGCTGAAAATATGACAGGATATAAAAATTTAATAAAATTAGTTTCAACATCTTACGTTGAAGGATTTTATTATAAGCCAAGAGTTGATATAGAAGAATTAAGAAAACATAGCGAAGGAATTATAGCATTATCAGCTTGTTTAGCTGGGGATGTATCAAATAATATTTTAAATAGAAACTATGAAGAAGCTAAAAGATTTGCTTTATTATATAGAGAAATATTTGGAGAAAATAATTTTTATTTAGAAATACAAGATCATCATTTACCAGAACAAAAAGAAGTAAATGCAGGGTTAGTTAAATTATCAAAAGAAACAGGTATACCTCTTGTTGCAACAAACGACCTGCATTATGTAAATAAAGAAGATTCAAAAACTCATGATGTACTTATGTGCATACAAATGGGCAAAACCTTAAATGATCCAAGTAGAATGAAATTTGGTAGTAACGAATTTTATTTAAAATCAAGAGAAGAGATGGAAGAACTTTTTCCTTACGCAATAGAGTCTTTAGATAATACAGTTAAAATTGCAGAAAGATGTAATGTTGAATTTGATTTTAACACTTATCATTTGCCAAAATACGATGTACCAGAAGGTTACACAACAGAAAGTTACTTAAGAGAATTATGCTTTAAAGGTCTAGAGGAAAGATATAATAATCCTACACAAGAAGCAATAGATAGATTAAATTATGAAATTGATGTAATCTCAAAAATGGGATATATAGAATACTTTTTAATTACTTGGGATTTCATAAATTATGCAAAAGAAAATAATATAATGGTTGGTCCGGGAAGAGGTAGTGCAGCAGGTTCTATAGTTGCATATACTTTGAGAATAACTGATATAGACCCAATTAAATATTCGTTGTTATTTGAACGTTTCTTGAACCCAGAACGTGTATCTATGCCCGATATAGATATAGATTTTTGCTATGAAAGAAGAGAAGAAGTTATAGATTATGTTAAAAGAAAATATGGGGATGATCATGTTGCTCAGATTATAACTTTCGGAACGATGAAAGCAAAAGCAGCTATTAGAGACGTTGGAAGAGTATTAGATATTCCTTATAACAAAGTTGATAAAATAGCAAAAGAAATTCCTTTTGATTTAGGAATGACAATAGATAAAGCATTGGAGGTTAATCCAGAACTAAGAAATTTATATGAGCAAGATGGGGAAACTAAAGAAGTCATAGATATTTCAAAACAGATGGAAGGAATGTTGCGTCATGCATCTACCCATGCAGCAGGTGTAGTTATATCAAAAAATCCTGTAGATGAATATGTACCATTGTACAAACATCAAGAGTCTGTGAGTACACAGTTTACAATGACTACTTTAGAGGAATTAGGTCTTCTAAAAATGGACTTCTTGGGGCTTAGAACTCTAACGGTAATAAGAGATGCTCTTGATTTAATAGAAAAAAAATATAAAAAAAGAATAGATTTTTCATCAATGGATTATGATGACCCAAAGGTTTATGAGTTACTTTCCTCAGGAAACACATTGGGAGTGTTTCAATTGGAAAGTTCAGGTATGAGAAGTTTCATGAAACAGCTTAAACCAAATAACTTTGAAGATATTGTTGCTGGAATATCTTTATATAGACCAGGTCCAATGGATTCTATTCCAACATATATAGAAAATAAGCATAATCCAGACAAAATAACATATATACATGAAAGTTTAATACCTATAATGGAAGTTTCTTATGGTTGTTTAGTTTACCAAGAGCAAGTTATGCAAGTTGTTAGGGATTTAGCTGGGTATAGTTATGGTCGTAGTGATTTAGTTAGAAGAGCTATGGGTAAAAAGAAAATGGATGTAATGGAAGAAGAAAGACAGTATTTCATACACGGAAAAGCAGATGAAAGTGGTAACTTAGAAATACAAGGATGTATAAGAAATGGTGTTCCAGAGGATATAGCAAATAAAATATTTGATGATATGATAGATTTTGCAAAATATGCATTCAATAAATCTCACGCGGCGGCTTATGGAGTTATCTCTTATGAAACAGCTTACTTAAAAGCATATTATCCAGTGGAATTTATGGCAGCATTAATTACAAGTGTTATGGGTAATACAGATAAAGTTGTTGAATATATAAGAGAATGTAATGCTTTAGAAATAGAAATTTTAAAACCGGATATTAATAAAAGTTTTGGAAAATTCTCTGTTGAAGGACATGATATAAGATTTGGTTTAGCTGCAGTAAAAAATGTTGGCATAAATGTAATAAACAACATTATAAAGGAGAGAGAAGTAAATGGAGATTTTAAGGATTTTGGTGATTTAGTAAAAAGATTAGATTCAAAAGATTTGAATAAAAGAGTATTAGAGAGTTTAATTAAATGCGGTGCCTTTGATAATATTAGTGATAATAGAGCAAGCCTAATGATGGGATATGAAAAATTATTAGAAAGTGTATCTATGGATAGAAAGAAAAATGTTAAAGGACAAATATCTCTATTTGATGGTCTTCAAATGGGAGAAGAAATTGTAGAAGTTGAGCAGGAAGTTAGTTCAATACCTAAGGTAAATGAATTTGAAGAGAGAGAAAGACTAGCATTGGAAAAAGAAGTTTTAGGAATGTATGTTAGTGGTCATCCTCTTGGAGAATATGAAAAAGAATTAAAAAATAACACATCTATAGATAATGGAAAAATTAATGCTCTAAAAGAAGATATGGAAGCATACTTGAATTTAGATGAAAAAGAAGTTATTTTAGGTGGAATGATTGTTAGTAAGAGGATACAAACAACTAAAAGAAATGACATTATGGCATTTTTAGAGCTGGAAGACTTATATGGAACTATTGAAGTAATTGTATTTCCTCAAGTTTTAAAACAATATAATACTATTTTAAATGAGGATAATATTATTTATATAAAAGGTAAGCTTAGTATAAAAGAGGAAGAAAATGCAAAACTTATAGCTAGAGAAATTAAAGATATAAGTGATCATGATAATTTTAAAATTAACAATCAAAATAATGTATACACAAAAAACAAAAGACAACAAACTACAGGTATTTATATAAAAGTAGATAATATGAAAGACCAACAACTTATTAACTCTATAGAAAAAATATTACTTCAACATAAGGGATATGAAGGCGTTTATATATGTACAGAAAATCCTCGAAGAATGTTTAAGTGGACTGATATGGAAGTTAGTGTAAATCCAGACTTACAATCTAAATTACAAGAACTATTAGGGATGGAAAACGTTAAGGTTAAAAATTAGTACAAATTGATGTTTTATATAAAAACAGATGGTAATTTGTGATATAATACACAATATATACAGGTGAAAATGTTTTTGTAAAATTAATAAAAACATGTATACCTAGGGAGTAAAAAATTACAACTCTAAGGATTTAGGATTATTAGGAGGTAGTACTATGAAGACAATAGGAATATTGACTAGTGGTGGGGATGCACCAGGAATGAATGCAGCGATTAGAGCTGTTGTTAGATCAGCCATATACTATGGATGCAAAGTTTATGGTATTAATAGAGGATATAAAGGTCTTATTGAATCTGATTTAGTTGAAATGAATTTATCATCAGTTGGAGACATTATACACAGAGGAGGAACAATACTTAAATCATCAAGATGTGAAGAGTTTAGAACTGAAGAGGGTAGACAAAAAGCAGTTAAAATTCTTAAGAAATATGGAATAGATTGTTTAGTTGTAATAGGTGGAGACGGTTCTTTCAATGGGGCACAAAAACTTAGTGATTTAGGTTTTCCGGCAATAGGTATACCAGGAACAATTGATAATGATTTAGCTTACACAGATTACACAATAGGCTTCGATACAACATTAAACACTATAGTAGATGCTATAAGTAAAATAAGAGATACTTCATCTTCTCATGAAAGAGTGAATATAGTTGAAGTTATGGGAAGACATTGTGGCGATTTAGCTTTATATGCTGGATTAGCTGGTGGTGCTGAAACAATAATAGTTCCAGAAATAGATTATAAAATAGAAGATATATGCTTAAGATTAGAAACTACTAAAAAAAGAGGTAAGAGACACAGTATAATAGTATTAGCCGAAGGGGTTGGAAATGCTAATGATATTGGAAAAGAAATAGTCGAAAGAACTGGTGTAGACCTTAGAGTAACAGTACTAGGACATGTTCAAAGGGGTGGAAGTCCAACAGTTTCAGACCGTTTATTAGCAAGTAGATTAGGAGTAAGAGCAGTTGAATTACTTCTAGATGGTAAATCTGCTAGAGTAGTAGGAATAAGAGATGATAAAATAATAGATATGGAGATACATGAAGCTTTAGCTATGAAAAAAGATTTTGATAAACAAAGTTACCAAATGGCTCAAATACTATCTATATAATACGTTTAGGAGGATATAATATAATGCTTAAAAGTGCTAAGAAAACAAAAATAGTTTGTACTTTAGGACCGGCTTCTCAAAGTGAAGAAACATTAACTAAATTAATAGAAAATGGTCTTAATGTTTGTAGATTTAACTTCTCTCACGGTTCACATGAAGAACACAAGGAAAGAATGGATGCTGTAAAAAAAGTTAGAGAAAAACTTAAACAACCTGTTGCAATATTACTAGATACTAAAGGTCCAGAAATAAGAACTGGAAACTTTGCAGAACCAGAAGTTTTCCTTGAAGAAGGAAGCAAATTTACAATAACTATGGCAGATGTTGTGGGGACAAAAGAAATCTGTACAGTTAGTTACAAAGGATTGGCTAATGACGTTGTAAAAGGCGACTTAATATTAATAGATGATGGGCTTGTTGGATTAAGAGTTGAAGAAGTTGTTGATGAAGAAATTCACTGTATAGTTGAAAACTCAGGTATTGTTAAAAATCACAAGGGCGTAAACGTTCCCGGTGTAAAAATAAATTTACCAGCATTAACTCCTAAAGACATATCAGATATAGAATTTGGTATAACTCAAGGAATAGATTTTATAGCAGCTTCATTTGTTAGAAAGGCATCAGATGTTCTTGCTATAAGAGAAGTTCTAGAAAATAATGATGCTACTTATATACAAATAATATCTAAAATAGAAAATCAAGAAGGTGTAGATAATTTAGATGAAATACTACAAGTTTCTGATGGTTTAATGGTTGCTAGAGGTGACTTGGGAGTTGAGATACCAACTGAAGAGATGCCTATAGTACAAAAAGAAATGATTAAAAAATGTAACGAGTTAGGTAAACCAGTTATAACAGCTACTCAAATGCTTGATTCTATGATAAGAAACCCAAGACCTACAAGAGCTGAAGTAACTGATGTTGCCAATGCTATATATGATGGAACAGATGCAATAATGTTATCTGGAGAAACTGCTGCAGGTAAGTATCCAGTAGAAGCTGTTAAAACAATGGCTATAATAGCTAAAAGAATAGAAGAAACTCTAGATTATGATAATATTTTAAGAAGTAAAGGATTAAACAATACTAATGTCACAGATGCAATAAGTTATGCAACTTGTACAACAGCTAAAAGTTTAACTGCTTCAGGAATAGTTACATCAACATCTTCAGGACATACAGCTAGAATGGTTTCTAAATTTAGACCGAATACTCCAATTATAGCAGCTACTCCTAACGAGAGAACTAGTAGACAGTTATCACTAAGTTGGGGTGTTTATACAGTAAATTGTCAGCAAGCAGGAAATACTGATGATCTTATAGATAACTCAATAGAAGCAAGTAAAAACGAAGGATTTATCCACGATGGAGAGTTAGTTGTTATAACTGCGGGAGTTCCAACTGGAGTAAGTGGAACAACTAATTTAATAAAGGTACATGTTGTAAGTGAAGAAATATGCCAAGGTATAGGTATAGGAAGAACTACAATTGAAGGTAATGTACGCATAGTAAAAAGTGGAGAATCTTGTGATAATTTCAACGAAGGAGATATATTAGTTACAAGCATGACTGATAAAGAAATGAATCCATATATAGAAAAGGCGGCTGCAATTGTGACAGAAGATGGTGGAATGACTTCTCATGCTGCAATAGTTGGAATAAACTTAGGAAAACCAGTAATTGTATCTGCTACAAATATATTATCAAGTGTTGAAGATGGAGAAATAATAACAGTTGATACTACAAGAGGTGCTGTATACAGAGGATCAAGTAGAGTTTTATAAGAATAAAATAAGAAAATGATTAATATATTTTAATATAGTACATTAATATTTTATTAAAACATAATTTATATGACTAAAAATAAATTAGAATACAATTATTGCATGTTTTAGTAAATGATGGTACTATTATATAAAATGACCACTCAGATAATACCAAAGTCTTAGTGGTTATTTTTATAAATTGAATAATCAGAATATTTACAAAAATGTGAATATATTGACAAAATAAGGGTTTTAGTCTGGTTATTTCTTTTGGGTTTAATTTTCCGTCATACTAAAAATAAAAAGGAGGGAGTATTAAATGGCAGAAAACAGAGAACAGTGGGGTTCTAAGATAGGTCTTATCTTAGCAATGGCAGGAAATGCTGTTGGATTAGGGAATTTCTGGAGATTCCCGTATATAGCTGCTACAAATGGTGGTGGCGCATTTATGATACCATATTTCTTTGCTCTAATAGTTATAGGTATACCTGTAATGTTAATTGAGTGGAGTATAGGACGTTATGGTGGAGCACATGGACATGGAACGGTAGGTCCAATGATTTATTTACAAGCTAAAAAAGCTGTAAAGCCAAAAACTGCAATTATACTTGGAGCTCTTGCGGGAGCTATAGCATTTGGAGTTACATTACTAGTTAACTCTTATTATACTCATATCATAGGTTGGTCATTGGGATATGCAGTGCAATCATTAACAGGTGGTTATGTAGGTGTAGATGGTCCTACATTCTTCACAAATTATGTATCTGATCCTAAAATGTTAATATTCTGGATAGTTTCACTAGCTTTACTTGGATGGGCTGTAATGAAAGGTGTATCTGAAGGTATAGAAGCTTGGGCTAAAGTAATGATGCCAACAATATATGTATTTGGTATTATACTTGTTATAAGAGCTTTAACATTAGGTGCTCCAGTTAATCCTGATTGGTCAGCAATGCATGGATTAAACTTTGTATGGAATCCAGATTTAAGTAAATTAAATTCTGCTTCAGTAGTAACTGCAACAGGACAAATATTCTTCACATTATCTTTAGGTATGGGTATTATTTGTAACTATGCATCTTACTTACAAGCAGATGAAGATATAGTAACTGCTTCTGTTGCTACAGTATCATTAAATGAATTTGCGGAAGTTATACTTGCTGGTACTTCTGTTATACCTATTTCATATGCATTCCTTGGACCAGAAGGTATAAAAGGCAGTATAGGTCTTGCATTTATGGCATTGCCAAATGTATTTGCTGATATGACTGGTGGTAGAATATTCGGAGCTGTTTGGTTCTTCTTATTATTCTTCGCTGGATTTACTTCAGCTATAGCAATGTACAATTATTTAGTTGCATTGCTAGAAGAAGATATGGGAATACAAAGAAAAAAAGGTGCTATTATTATATTCATAGCATACTTAATAGTTGGTGCACCAATAGCATTAGAATCAATCGTTACAGGAACTGCTAACTTATTCTACTTCACAGAAGTTGATAACTGGATAGGTAACTACTTGTTAATCGTTCTTGGATTAATAGAAGTTATAGTTGTAGCTTGGTTAGTTAAGGACCCAGCACTAGATGAAATGAATAAAGGTGGTTTATGGAAGGTACCAAAATGGTTCTTTAGATTATTCCACCAATTCTTAACACCAGTTTCTATAATAGTTTTCCTAGCAATATTTACTAAAGACTATGCATTAGCTGGTAACTTTAAAGCTATACCATCTTATATGGCAGGAAATGAACAATTTGTTGTTTGGGTAAATCTTGCTAGAGCAGTAGTTGTATGTATATTAATAGTTGGATTTATACAAACATATAAATCTATCAAATCTAAATATACTTCTGAAATAAATAATAATAAAGTAGAAGCTTAATAAAATTTTAATCTCATAGATTAAATTTAAAGGATGGTGAATATAATGACAGGATTTGCTTGGGCTTTTATGTCAATAGTGTGGGTTATTATATTAGGTTGTGCTGGAATAGCATTAAGTAAGATAGTAAACCATGGTAAATAGAAATTTGATAACGAAAGGTAACTAAAATAAAAAAGAGCCCTACAGTTTTGTAGGGTTCTTTATATAAATAATGAGTATATATATAAAAGAACTTATAAATTTTATTATTAAAATGTAGCAGTTGAATTGTCTATATAGTATCATAATTATAAGGGGGTGGAGGTATGAGTACAGGATTAGTAGTTATGACAATTAACCAATTAATCGCTGAAACCAAGAAGTTCAAAGGAATAAAAGAAAGAAAAATACAAAAATATTTGTCTGATTTAGAAAAGTTAAAATCTGAATATGAACAGGTAGAAGTACCAGAATATTTTAGTAAACAATATAATCAACTTAATGGAAAAGGCAAGGAATTAATTAAAGATATGAGAATGGGTAGAGATACTCAAGGTGTTGAAAATGATTTGCCTGTATATATAAGATATTTGAAAGCATCTTTAAGAGACTTTAAAGGTGAAACAAATGTATTAAAAAATTATTTATTAGCATTTTATTTAACAGCAGCATTATTTTTAGCTTTAACGCCTCAATTTTATGGATATATGTTGCCACTATTATTTTTAGTACCAATTATACTTGGAGTTAAAGGTAGTAAGCAAAGATCAATAAATGGATTTTATATGAGCATGAGTATAGTTCCAATGGGAATTATGACAGGTATTACATGGGTTCGATATGGATACCAAGCAATGCAAAACTTTAATAAATATGTACAAGTGATTGTAGAATCAGGATTATCACAAGGTTTAGCAGAAAAATTAATCTACATAGGTTCTATAGGAGGAGTAATTTTACTTCTATTAGCATGTACACAATTTTATTTAGGATTAAAAAATAGAGATTTATTTATATAAGGACTTTAATAGTCCTTATTTTTTTGATAAAATAAATGTTTGAAGTCTAAATTTAATTGTTCGGAGGAAAGCCTATGTTGTCAAAAGATAAAGTGTACGTTGTAGAGATAGTTGATATAGGTCAAGGTGGAGTTGGAATTGGTAAATTCGAAGGATTTACAGTTTTTGTAGATGGCGGATTAGTAAAAGATAAGATTAAGGTTAAGATAACTAAATCAAAAAAGAACTATGCCGTTGGAGAAATAGTTGAAATACTGGGACCATCACCATATAGAGTTGAAAGAAAATGTAGCAAAGAGCTTAGAGAATGTGGTGGATGTCAAATCCAAGAATTAGATTACAAAGAACAACTTAATGTAAAAACTAATGAAGTTAAACAAGTTATAAGCAGAATTGGAAAACTTGATGATGTGGTAATTCATAATGCTTTAGGAATGGAAGAACCTTTTAGATATAGAAATAAGGCTCAATTTCCTATTCAAAAAGTAAATGGGGTGCCAATAATTGGTTTTTATAAAAAGAAGAGCCATGATATTATACCTACAGACCAATGTATTATACAGCACGATGTAAATGATAAAATAATTAAAATAATTAAAACTTATATAAGAGCTTACAAAGTTAGTATATATGATGAAAAAACTCATACAGGAGTATTAAGGCACTTAGTAACAAAGGTAGGTTTTACTACTAAAGAAGTTATGGTAGTATTGGTTGCCAACGGAAGGAAATTACCATACTTAAATGAATTAGCATCTGTTTTAAAAGAAAATATACCCGGATTTAAAACTTTAGTAGTTAACGTAAATCGAGAAAAAACTAATGTAATATTAGGCAATGAAAATAGAGTAATTTATGGAGATGGTAAAATTAATGATAATATAGGAGATTTAGTATTTGAAATATCACCATTATCATTCTTCCAAGTTAATCCAGTACAAACAGAAGTATTATATAATAAAGCATTAGAATATGCTAATTTAGGAGAAAATGATACAGTATTTGATATATACTGTGGAATCGGAACTATTTCATTATTCTTAGCACAAAAAGCTAAAAAAGTATATGGAATAGAAGTTGTAGAAGAAGCAATAAAAGATGCAAAGATAAATGCAGAGATAAATAATTTAGATAATGTGGAATTCTATGTGGGAAAAGCTGAAGAGGTTGTCCCGAAAATGTATAAACAAGGAAAACGTGCTAATGTAGTTGTTGTTGACCCACCTAGAAAGGGTTGTGATGAAAAGGTGCTAGATACAATTGTATCTATGGAACCAGACAGAGTAGTTTATGTTTCGTGTAACCCATCAACTTTAGCCAGAGATTTAAATTATTTAGACGAAAGAGGATATAAATGTTTAGAGGTACAACCGGTAGATATGTTCCCTCATAGTGTTCATATTGAGAATGTAGCTCTTATAGTTAAGAAAAAATAAAAAGTAGAGAAATTAATTTCTCTACTTTTTATTTTTATATAGTAATATATTATAAATCTATATCTATAGAACCTCCATTTTCAAGGGCATGTTTATATATGGCTTCAGCAGCGCATAAATCAAATAAACCAATTCCAACAGATTTGAAAACAGTAGTAGAATTTAATAAATCATCATTTAATTCATTAAGTTGAAGAACCTTACCTAAAGTTTGAACATCTTCTTTTTTTATTAAATTTTCTTTAACAGGGATTCCTAGGTCACCACTTTCTTCTATGGCGAATAAAGTATCTGTATAAATATGATCAGCTGCTTTAATTGCAGCGTTAGAAAATTCTCTAGTATGTGGTTGATAGGAACCTATCCCAATTATGTGTTTTCCTTTGTATAAATCAATTTCATCAGGGATAACAGGATTTGCTGATGTAGTAGCACATATTATTATGTCGCTTTTCTCTACAGCATCTTTACTAGAATTACTTCTGTGGAAGCTTACATTAGGAAGTAATAGCTTCAACTTTTCTATGAAAGAATTTACTTTTGACTCTGTTCTACTATATATGTACACGTCTTTTATTGGTCTAACAGCGCATGTAGCTAACACTTGAAATACTGATTGAACTCCAGATCCGATTATGGCTATAGATGAAGCATCTCTTTTTGCTAAATATTTTGCAGATACACCACCGACACACCCTGTTCTTAATGCAGTTAAGTATGTCCCATTTAATAAAGCTAAAGGTTTACCAGTATTAATGTCATTTAATAAAGTAACACCTTGTGTTACAGCTTCTCCTATTTCGCTATTTTTAGGATATACAGTTATTAACTTTGTAGAAAAATAGTCTTCTTTAAAACAAGGCATTAATAAAAAAGGACTTTCGTCTTCACCTAAGTGGATACGATCTGGTTGGCTAAAGTTGCCAGACTCTTGTATTAATAATGCTTTTTCTATAGAACCTAAGACATCTTCAATTGTTATATTTTGCTCCATGTATTTTTCATTGATGATTAACATATGTTTTTTACTCCCCCTTAATTTGTATTCTTATTTAATTATAAATGTAAAAAAATCTAAAGTAAATTGATATTTATATTAAAAAGGCCATAAAAATGTATTAGAGCAGAGTTATATGATTAATATATTGTATACTAATAATAATATTTAATATAAATATGATATACAATATTGTTAATTGAGTAAAAATATACTACAATATATAGTAAATAGTATGTATTATAGTTAAAGGATTAAAAAATGGGAGGCTAATAAGCATGGTGGAGATAAAAAAAGATAGTAGTGAGGTTCAAGTTTGTAACAAGTGTGGAGAAATTAACTATGATGGTGTTAATTTTTGCCAAGATTGTGGTGATATGTTAAAGGATTTTACCCACTTGTTTTGTGAAGTTTGTGGGGCAAAAAATTCAATAGAAAATAAAACTTGTACTGAATGTAAAAACATACTTTAATTTATAACAATATATAATTAATCATAGATAATTTAGAAATAAGCTCCTTTTATAAAAGGAGTTTATTTTTTATATTGAATTTAGTATATAATATAATTAATAAGTTTACAAACTACAATAAGAGGGTAAACATATAGAAAATACATATGATAAAAAAATAACAATAATGAAATATAGACTGAAGATTTAAATATTATATATAAAAAGGGAGGCCAATTATGGATTTTAAAGAATTAAAAAAAGATTTTTATTGGGCAGGAGTGTTAGATAAGGATTTAAGAGTTTTTGACATTATTATGGAAACAGAGTTCGGCACTACTTATAATTCTTATGTGTTAAAAACCAATGATAAAGTTGTATTATTTGAGACAGCTAAAGTTAAATTTTTCGACCCGTATTTAGAAAGTTTAAAAGAAGTCGTAGACATAAGTAAGATTGATTATATTGTGGTTAATCATACTGAACCAGATCATGTGGGTAGTGTAGAGAAATTAATAGACTTAAATCCTAATATAAAAGTAGTAGGAAGTACAGTAGCAATAAACTTCTTGAAAAATATAGTTAATCATGACTTTTATAGTTTAACTGTTAAGGATAACGATACCTTGAAAGTTGGAGACAAAACATTAAGATTTATTTCTGTACCACACTTACATTGGCCAGATACTATGTATACTTATATAGAGGAAGACGAAACTTTAATTACATGTGATTCATTTGGTGCTCACTATTGTTTAGATGATGTAGTATTAAGTAAAGTAACTGATAATGAAGGATATATGAGAGCTGCAAAATATTACTTTGATAATATAATAGGTCCATTTAAACCACATATGCTAAAAGCATTAGATAAAATAAAAGATTTAAAAGTAAATATGATTTGTACAGGACATGGGCCTGTAATAGATTGTAGAATTGATGAAATAAAAGAAACTTATAAAAAATGGTGTACAGTTATAAATCCAAATCCAAGAAAAACAGTAATAATCCCTTATGTTAGTGCCTATGGATACACAAAAGAATTGGCACATGAAATAGAAAAAGGTATAAAAGATAGTGGAGATATAGATGTTAGAATTTATGACTTGGTTGAAAGTGATACATCTAAGGTGTTGGAGGAAATAGGTTTTGCAGATGGACTATTATTTGGAACACCAACAATTGTTGGAGAAGCATTAAAACCTATTTGGGATTTAACAACTTCAATATTTGCAGGAACTCATGGAGGAAAGCTTGCCAGTGCTTTTGGTAGCTATGGCTGGAGTGGAGAAGGAGTACCTCATATTCTAGAAAGATTAAAACAACTTAAAATGAAAGTGGTAGATGGATTTAGAATTAAGTTTAAACCAGGAAAAAAAGATTTGAAAGATGCTTATGAATATGGATTTAACTTTGGATGTATATTATTAAACAAAGAAAATAAAAAAGATAAAAATAAATCTACAGAAACACCACTTGTTAAATGTGTAGTTTGTGGAGAAATATTTGATGCTAGTCTGGATATATGCCCAGTATGTGGTGTTGGAAGAGACAACTTTATACCAGTTAATGTGCAAGAAAGCAACTTTAAGAAGGATACAAAGGAGATATTCTTAATTCTTGGTAATGGCGCTGCGGGTATAAATGCTGCAAAATCTATAAGAGAAAGAAACAATACTTGTAATATAGTCATGGTATCAAATGAAAAAGTATTGAGTTATAATAGACCAATGCTTACTAAAAGTATGATTGCGAAATTTGATGCTAGCCAATTAGCTATTTATAATGAAGAATGGTACAAGGAAAATAATATAACTAATATATTAGATAAAAATGTAATAGATATAAATACAGAAGAGAAAATAGTAACTTTAGATGGCGATATGAAACTTAAATATGATAAATGTATTTATGCACTCGGTGCAGAATCATTTATACCACCAATTGCTGGCCATGATAAAGAAGGAGTAATAGCAATTAGAAGAATCTCTGATACTGATAAGATAAATAAAGCACTTTCAAATGTTAAAAATGCAGTAGTTATAGGTGGAGGAGTACTAGGATTAGAAGCCGCTTGGGAACTTTGTAAAGCCAAATGCAACGTAACTGTATTAGAACTTGCACCTGGTTTAATGCCTCGTCAATTAGATGAAAAATCAGGTGGATTTTTAGCTAATATAATTAAAGGAACAGGAATAGATTTAAAATTAAATGTTAAAATTGATAGTATTGAAGGGGAAGATTGTGTTACAGGAATAAAACTTGGTGATGGAGAAATAATACCAGCGGACTTAGTAGTAGTATCTTGTGGTGTTAGAGCAAACACATCACTGGCATCAACTTGTGGAATAAATGTGAAAAAGGCAGTAATAGTAAATGAAAAAATGGAAACTAATAAATCTGATATATATGCATGTGGAGATTGTACAGAATTTGAAAATATAAATTATGCTATATGGCCACAAGCTGTAGAAATGGGTAAAGTTGCAGGAGCAAATGCAGCTGGGGACTCATTAACATATGAAACAGTTAGTGCAGGACTCACTTTTAATGGAATGGATACTTCTTTATTTGCCATAGGAGACAATGGAAAAGATCCAAATAAAAAGTATAAAACAGTAGAATTTGCAGATGAACAAAAACAAACGTATGAAAAATACTATTTTGTAAATAACCGCTTAAGTGGAGTTATACTAATAGGTGATACAAGTAAATTAGTAGATTTAACTATGGCAGTAGAAGAAAGTAGACTATTCAATAAAATATTTAAGTAAAAATTATATATAAAGATAAAACCTCTAAGTTATAAGGACTTAGAGGTTTTTATAATAAAACTTTAAATAAAGTATAAAAGAAGGTTAGATAATAACTATAATATGTATATAATATAAATATGTTCTATTTAATTTAAAAAATTTATAGGATAAAATAAATAGTATTTAAAAAAAAAGAGGAGACGTATGTTTGATTTTAAGGGTGCTATATTTGATTTAGATGGAACTTTAATTGATTCTATGGGAGTATGGGAGAAAATAGATAAAGAATTTTTAAAAAAACGAAATATAGATATTCCATGTGATTATATAGAAAAAATAAGTTCTATGAGTTTTGAGAAAGTAGCACAGTATACTATAAACAGATTTAATTTAAAAGAAAGTGAAGAGGAACTTATAAAAGAATGGAATAGAATGGCTATATATGAGTATTCAAATAATATTAGTTTAAAGCAAAATGTAAGAGAATATTTAAAAAAACTAAACGATAATAATATTAAAATAGCTCTATCAACATCATCGCCAAGGATACTTTATGAATCTGTACTAAAGAATAATCGTATCTATGAATACTTTGATGTACTGGTTTCCTTAGAAGATGTAAAACGGGATAAAAATTATCCGGATATATACTTATTAGCTGCAGAAAAATTAAATCTAAATCCACAAGACTGTGTTGGTTTTGAGGATATTTTAATAGGAATAAATACTTTAAAAAAGGCTGAGTTCAAAACAGTAGGTGTATATGATAAATATGCAGATTCTGAGATTGATGATATAAAAGAAATAAGTGATAAATTTATATACAGTTTTAAGGAAATAATGTAATAAATTTTGTTTTAAAGATAAAAAATAAGGTATATGTTAACATATACCTTATTTTTTATCTATTTTGCAGCAACTAAAAATAATCTTTCATAATTAAATAAAACAGAACCATTAGGTCTTGGAAAATATACATTTTTAAGTTTAATGTAGAAGTTATTTTTAAAGTTTGAAATTATTTCTTCATCTGGGAATGCATTTAAATAAGGGACTAAAGTTGTACTTTCATACCATTTTAAGATATCGTCTAAGCTATCCATGGCATGAGTGTATGTAGTTGACCAAATATAGATGCTTTCAGGATTAAATAATGAAGATAAAATATCATAGTGATACTCCTTAGATTTAGTGTTAAATCTTAAGCTTTTATTATCTAAATATTGCTTGTATTTTTTTACATGTTCTAATTCATACAATGCTTGTTGAGCCTTGACTTCATCAACTAAAGGCAATTGTATAGCAAGTACACCTTTGTCTTCAAGCAAATTATATAAAGATTTTATTAAATTTTCATGATCAGGAATACGTTGAATAGCGGCATTTGAAAAAATGATGTCAAATTTACCTAGAGCGGATAAATCATCTGTCGCATCTTGCAAAATAAATTTAGTATCATCATATAAGCTTCTAGCTTTTTCAATCATAGCTTTTGAATTATCAATGCCTATTATTTCTGAATTAGGCCATCTTTTCTTTAGCTCATGAGTACTATTTCCTGATCCGCATCCAACATCTAGTATTTTTTTGGGATTTATTACCTCTATTCTTGATATTAAATCTTTAGCAGGTAGTGTTCTTTCTTTTTCAAATTTTAAATAAAGATCTGGATTCCAATCTAACATTTAAAGTCCCCCTTTTTAATGGAATTATTGTAATAATTCTTATAATTAGAAAATAGCATGTTATTAATGGAAATGCAAGAAAAAAATGGATGAATTCAATTTTCATAAAAAGAAAAAAATAATAATGTAGACATATTTAAATGAAACTATATTCTGCATGACAATAATGTAATAAAATCTTAATATTATTAATTTAGAATTATGTTGTATACTTATAATATAAGAAAATAAAAACTAGGAGATAACTATGGATAATAAAAAAAAGAAAACTTTCCTAAGATATGTATTTTTACTATGTTTAATGGGTGGAACTATATATCTAGTTTTAAAAAGTTTAGACATAAGTATGTTGTCTAACGTTATTACTATGGTAAATAAGGAGTATTTATTAATAGGGGGAGTAGCGATTTTATTTTATATTATTCTTGAAGGAATAATATTGCAAATGATAATTAATGAACAACATAAATTGAAGAGTTCATTTGTAGGTTTTAAGCTAGCCATAATGGGGTTTTATTATAATTTAGTAACACCTTTTGCATCTGGTAGTCAACCTGTTCAAATATATGTACTAAATAAATACAAAGTTCCACTAAGTAAAGCGACGGGAATAATAACTAATAAAACTATACTTTATCAAGTAGTAATTACAATTTACTGTACTATATTTATTTTTATGAATGCTAGTGAATTAAAGTATGATTTGAAAACAGTGATGCCTTTTGTTATGTTGGGATTAGCAGTAAATTTATTTACATTTATAATTGGATTTTTAGCAATTATAAATACACCAAAGATAAAAGAAATATGTCATAACGTAGTAAGATATTTATTAAAATTTAAATTATTTAAATTTTTACAATCTAAAGAAGATAATATAGATTCATTTATAGAGGAATACACAGAGTCAATTAAGTTTTTTATGAAAAATAAGAAGTTACTTATTACTACTGTGACTTTAACCATAATCCAAATATCATTCTACTTTAGTGTTGCCTACTGGATATATAGAGCATTTAATTTAAACGGTCATAGTTTTATTTATCTAATGACTCTTCAAGTATATTTGTATATGGCTATATCACCAATACCAACACCAGGGAACATTGGAGCTAATGAATTGGCGTTCTTTACTATATTCAAGCGAGTATTCCCACAAACATTATTAGGATATGCTGTATTCTTATATGGTGGATTTATGTATTACTTAATATTAATACTAAGTGGAATTTTCACCATATATTCACATTATAGAATGGATAAAAAAATGGAATCTGGTAAAATTAGTTTAAAAACTACGTAAAATAGGAGGCAAAATGTCGTTTGAGAAATTAAACCAAAGCTCAATAAGCAATATTCATGATAGAAGTTGCATAATTGTAGTTAATTTTAATAAAAAAGAATGTAGTATGATTAAAAACATAGGAAGACTTGTAGGAATTAAAGACTGCATTTTTGTAGATAGTAAAAATGGAAAAAGTGTTATAAAAGATATATTAAATGATACTGTATCTGATGGTAACGAAGAAGTATGGACCAATAAAGCTATAATTTTTAATAATATTACTCAATTAAAAATTAATGGATTTTTAGACAGTTTAAAGAAAATGAAAATAGCAAGACCTTTAAGTGCCATTGTGACAGATACAACTATAGACTGGACTTTAAACAAGTTAGTTTACAATTTAATCCAAGAAAGACAGGCATTAAAGTCAGGTCAAACTTTAAATCACTAAAATAGAAATGACATAATCATTTTTAAAATGGACAAAATAATAGTAACAAATAAATATAAAATTATGATTTAATTTGTATTTATTTGTTCATATAGATTAATCCTTCAAAATATTTTTGAAGGATTTTTTATTATGTAACAAAGGTATTTTTTTGAAATATATAGAATATATGATAAGTATGTGGAAATTTTTTTAGTTCAGTTGAAGGGAGATGAGTTGTTATTAAAGCATTATTTACACTCAAATTTAGTGAAGAAGAATTTGATAGAATAAGGGATTTAGGATATGATGTTATTTTTAAGAGTGAAGGTTCAAAATCTACTTTAGATAAAATTAAAGATGATGAGTTAGAATCTATAGACGTATTAGTAACTTATAATTCCTTTGAAAAATTAAATATATCAAAAATGAAAAATTTAAAGTACATACAGCTAGGTAGTACAGGATTTGATCAAATACCTATAGATAAAGTCATAAATAGAGATATAATTTTATGTAATAACAAAGGTGGATACAGTATTCCTATTTCAGAATGGATTGTATCGATGATTTTACAAATATATAAAAATACCAAAGGATTTTATAATAAACAGTATAAAAGACAGTGGATATGCGATTATAGCGTTTCTGAAGTTTATGGCAAAAGAATAGGATTTTTAGGAACAGGAACAATTGCCTTGGAAAGCGCTAAACGACTAAAAGCTTTTGGGGTAGAAATATGGGGATGTAATACAGATGGAAGAAGTATAAAGTATTTTGATGAATGTCTTTCAACAGAAAATATGAATGATGTATTTAAAAACTGTGATATAGTAGTAAGTACTATTCCTTCTACAAGGCAAACGTATAAACTTATTGATAAATCAAAGTTTAATCTTATGAAAGAAGGATCATCATTTATTAATGTGGGAAGAGGAAAAATTGTAGATGAAGATGATTTGATAGAATATGCTCATAAATTTAGAGGAATAGCTCTTGATGTTTTTCAAGAAGAACCTTTATGTGAAAATAGTAAACTATGGGATTTAGATAATATAATGATAACTCCTCATAATTCTTGGGTATCACAACAAAATTCATTAAGGAGTTTTAATTTGTTTTATAATAATTTGAAAAAATTTATTTCAAATAAGGAATTAGAAAATATGGTAGAAATAGAAAAAGGTTATTAGGAAAAAAGCATCTATATAGATGCTTTATTTTTTTATGGCAAATTAAGTTGAATAATCACATTATTTGCACTATTCGGTAATTAGACTACTATATATGATAACAAAAAGGTTACAAATGATACAGTAAAGAAAAAAGTGTTTCAGAAATAAAATCTAAAATTACTAAAGCATATAAATAAGTAGAGAAATCACAGGAAGAATCAATTTTAAAAAGCAATGTTTACTTTATGTGTATAGTCAATTAAAAGCTTTAAGAATATATCCATATATTGAAATAGTAACCAAAGGTACCCAAAATTAAAATCAAATACAGTGACGAAGACAGGATATACATAGAAGATATATTCTGGTAAATATTGTTTAAATAAAATAGTAGATACTAATAGTAATGAAAATGTATACGATATAGTTGTATCTTTTTTAAATAGCTATGTGGATGGAAAGAATAATGGATCTGGTGTGGCGGGTCATGTTTTATTTATACATGCAATAATAGATGGAAAAGTATATTACTCAGATAACTATAGATATTGTGGTATGTCAGAAGGTAGTGTAATAGTTAAAATTATTTCTAAATTTATTAATTATTTTTCATATCATTATGGTGTACCAACAGGACCCATATATTTCGTGAAGTAGAATTTAAAAAGCATATATTTAAAATTTCTATCTACGATTATTTATTATCTAAAAGTTCAATAGCAAAGGTAGTTGGCCTCAATAGTATTTGTATTATTAATAGATTATAATTTAATTAATACTAATATTTTTAGGGGTGGGGACATGGATGATGAAATATTAAAGAGACAACTAAGTGTAGATAAAATAAAACTGATAGAAAAATATTCTCTTACTTGCTCTGATGATATGAGGTGGGAATTTAAGCATGATAAGTACCATTCTGTTAAGTATTTTTCACATAAATTTGCTCAAAAGGAATCAGCATTAGCACTATTGTTTTATATTAATAGATTGTGTTATGCGAAGATAAAATACTTTGAGAATAATATTGATAAATATGAACCATATAAGTATGTATTTTTAAGAGGTTTCTGTAAATGTGAAATATACGATATGGAGTTTTTAAAACATAAACCGAGTAACAGTATGATTGATATTAGAAATTTAAAAGATATAAAGAATATAGATGAATTTAGAGAATTTTGTGCTGTCTTAGAGAGTTTGGAACCGTAACTTAGGATATAAAGAAAATATATTAAAAAAATAAAGAATCTGTAACATATGTTACAGATTCTTTTTGTTGTTGTATATATAATGTGTATATAAGATAAACATTAAAAATTTGGAGGGATAACAATGGATAATAAAATGTTTTGTTTTCAATGTCAAGAAACAGCAGGATGTACAGGATGTACCAAGTTTGGAGTATGTGGTAAATCACCAGACTTAGCGAAGATTCAAGACTTATTAATATATACAACAAAAGGATTATCAGAAGTAACTACTAGACTAAGATCAGAAGGAAAAGAAGTAAGTGGTCAGGTTAATCACTTAATAACTATAAACTTATTCACGACTATAACTAATGCAAACTTTGATGATGCAATCTTCTACGATAGAGTAAAAACTACTTTAGATACTAAGGAAGAATTGTTAGCTAAATTAAATAATACAGAGAACTTAAGTGAAGCTGCTTTATGGTCTGCTTCTACTAAAGAAGAAATGGATGCAAAAGCACCAAAAGTTGGTGTATTAGCGACAGAGAATGAAGATGTAAGAAGTTTAAGAGAGTTAATAATTTACGGAATAAAAGGTTTGTCTGCATATATGAAACATGCAAATGCTTTAGGATATGATGATGAGGCTATAAATGCATTTATGCAAGCTACATTAGCTAAAACTTTAGACAATACTTTAAGTGCTGACGATTTAGTTGCTTTAACTTTAGAAACAGGTAAAGTAGGGGTAGATGGAATGGCTTTACTTGATAGTGCAAACACTGGAACTTATGGACACCCAGAAATGACTAAGGTTAATATAGGTGTTAGAAAAAATCCAGGGATTTTAGTATCGGGACATGATCTAAAAGACTTAGAATTATTATTACAACAAACAGAGGGAACTGGTATAGACGTCTATACTCACTCTGAAATGTTACCAGCTCACTATTACCCAGCATTCAAAAAGTATTCTCATTTTGCAGGAAACTACGGAAATGCTTGGTGGAAACAAAAAGAAGAATTTGAATCTTTCAATGGACCAATACTAATGACTACAAACTGTATAGTACCACCAAAAGATAGCTACAAAGATAGAATATTCACTACTGGTGCAGCAGGATTTGTAGGAGTTAAACATATAAAAGGAGAAAGTGAAGACAATAAAGATTTCTCTGAAATAATAGAACTTGCAAAAACTTGTGAACCACCAACAGAAATTGAAACTGGTGAAATAGTAGGAGGATTTGCTCATAATCAAGTATTCGCTTTAGCTGATGCTGTAGTAGATGCAGTTAAATCTGGAGCAATCAAGAAATTCTTCGTAATGGCAGGATGTGACGGAAGAGCTAAATCAAGAAACTACTACACTGATTTCGCAGCAGCTTTACCAAAAGATACAGTAATATTAACAGCAGGTTGTGCAAAATACAAATATAACAAATTAAACCTTGGAGATATAAACGGAATACCAAGAGTTTTAGATGCAGGACAATGTAATGACTCTTACTCATTAGCTTTAATAGCATTAAAATTAAAAGAAGTATTTGAATTACAAGATATAAATGAATTACCAATAGCTTTCAATATAGCTTGGTATGAGCAAAAAGCTGTAATAGTATTATTATCATTACTATACTTAGGAGTAAAAAACATACATCTAGGACCAACACTTCCAGCTTTCTTATCACCAAATGTAGCTAAAGTTCTTGTTGAAAACTTTGGAATAGGTGGAATAACTAACGTTGAAGACGATATAAAAATGTTCATGGAACAATAATAAACTAAAAAATATCCTATAGATTTAAATCTATAGGATATTTTTTAGTTTAAATAATGATGTTTATATTTTTTTCTTTTGGATAAACTCTAAATAAGTAAAAGTTTTTAGGGGGTATTCGTTATGAAAAGAATATTTTTAGTTGATACGGAGAATGTGAATATTACTGCTCTAAGCAGTGCAAATAAATTAAATGAAGAAGATATAATAATACTATTTGTAACAGAAAGAACAAATTCATTTCAATTTGGAAGAGATAAATTAAAATGCTTAAACACGAAGGCAAATATTTTGAAAATAAATGTTGCTACAGGAGTGAAAAATAGTTTGGATTTTCAATTAGTATCTTATTTAGGGTTTATAATAGGGCAACATAGATATGAGGCTAATGATTATTATATAATAAGCAAAGATAGAGGCTTTTTAAGTTCTATAAATCTTTTAGAAAACTGTACTGATTATAAAATAGAGCTTATAAATAGCATTTCAGAGCTATTTAAAGAAGATGATGTAGATAATATAATAGATAAATTTATAGAAAAAGGATTTAGACCAAAAACAGCAATAAAAATGACACTTATATTAGCTGGAGCAAAATCGATATTAGATGCTCAAGATAGATTCTTAATGGAGTTTGGTGGAAATTTTACTGTTCTATATAGATGCATGGATATATTAGAAGACTACTATAATGAAAAATCTAATATTAATGAAACTGCATAAACTATTAATAAATTATTAGGAGATAAAAAATGAATGCTAAAGACCAATTATTAAAATCACTTTTTCCGCAAATTATTAATCATTTTGCAAGTTTGAAAAATATATCTTTAGAAGAAAGTACAGATATATTCTTTAAATCCACTACTTATGTAAAACTTTGTGGTGACAATGATTTTTACTCAAAAGGAATCGATTATATAGTAAATGAACTGGAAAATGAATATTTAACTTTTAGTTAAACAAGAAGTAGCTAGTGTAGATAAAACTACACTAGCTTTTTACTATTAAATTAGTAAAGTCAAGTCTATTTACTCGGCTAAAATATTTTCTATTTCTGCCAAATCTAAAATTTTAATATGACTTCTTGAATAATCAATAAGCCCCATGTCTTTCAGATTGATTAATTCACGAGAAAGGGAAGGTCTAGTTATACCTAAAGATTCAGCAATCTTTTCTTTAGTCATTTTTAGCTTAATATTTTGGCTATTCTGTAGCTTGTATTCTGTAATTAAGAAGTTACAAATTTTTTGCTTAATGCTATTAAATGTTAAATTAGTAATAGAATTATTTAAAACAAAAATCTTGTTACTTAAATCATTTAAAAACATTTCTAAAAAGTCGCTGTGAGAAGTACAGAATCTTATAAAGTTATCCTTACTTATAAACATTATTTTAGAAGCAGTAGAAGAAACAACTGTTGCTGGATATAAATTAATATCAGAAAAAGCAATAACTTCTCCAAAAATATGACCTTTGCCAAATGATGATACATGTATTATCTTAGTTCCCAATATTCTTTTTATATCAATATTCCCATCTAAAATTAAACCTATGGAAGAGCAAGTATCTCCTTCCATGGCTATAATATGATTTTTTGCATAGGTTTTTATTGTATAGTTAGCATCTTTAAAAAGATCTAAAATATATTCTTCGCTTTTATCTCTAAACATTTTAACTCCTTAAAATAATAAATTTATTACTATAGATTTTATCATAAAAATGTAAATTTTATGTAAATGTAACATATGTTACAGAATGAAAGCTAATATTAAGGTATTATAAGTACAAATAATACAAAAGATAAGAAATACAAAATATAAAGGAGACGTGCTTATGAGTTTATTTTTAGGAAAAATACATTACTGGTTATTCAATAAAATTTTATGGTTTGAGAAACTAGAAGATAAAATAATAAATTTAGCAAAAGAAGAAGGATTTGAGGTTGAAAAATTAGGTGCTGAAATTCAAAATAAATATGGAGAAAAACTACCTAATAAACCATTAGAAGAGTTAATAGAAACAAGCAATATTCATGGGTGGTTACAAAACCAAATTCACTGTGCTGAAAGAAGAATGGCAGCTTGGACAAAATTATTAATAGAAGCTGATGAAAAAAATTATTCTAAATTAGAAGAAATTTATAAATCACAGGGAATAGTAGCAGCTAATGAGATAAAATCAGAAGGCAGACTACCATTTACACCAGAAGAATTATTTAACTGTATAAATGACTATATTTTAGATGGAATGCCTTGTGATAGGGTTAATGAAGTTATATTGAAAGATGAAGATAAAATAGAATGGGTACAAAGGATTTGTGTTCATAAAGATATATGGGAAGAGGTAGGATGTAAAGTAGATTATTTTTATGATTTAAGAAACGCTTGGATAAAATATTTCGTAAATGAGCTAAATAATGACTATGAATATGATTTAAAAGAGGGGAATACAAAAACAATAAAAAGGAGATAAATCAATGGATGGAATTGAGTTATTAATAGAAGAACACAAATATGTAAAAAGAATGCTTCTAGTAATAAGAAAAGCATGTTTTAAATTAGTAGAAGATGGACAAATTAATTATGACGATTTTAAAAGCATGATAAATTTTGTGAAAAATTTTGCAGATAATCATCATCATAAAAAGGAAGAAATATTTTTGTTTAATAAAATGGTGGAAAATTTAGGAGAAACGGGTAAAAATATAATTACCCACGGTATGCTAGTAGAACATGACCTAGGTAGAAATTATATAAGGAATTTAGAATTAGCTTTAAATCAATTAAAAAGTGGAAATAAAGAAGCGAAATTAGATGTTGTAGCAAATGCTATTTCCTATACAACTTTATTGGAAAATCATATTCATAAAGAAGATAACGTAATATTTACTTATGCAATGAGAACATTAGATGAAAAATTACTAAAATCAATAGATAAAGAATGTTTTGAATATGAAGAAAAAAATTCTATCACTAGAGAAGAAAATATTGGTATACTTAATAATCTAGAAGAAAAATATATAAAATAAAAAATTTAAAACAATAAGGAGATTAAAACTATGATAACTAAAAATAATACAATTGGTGAAATAATACAAATGAATCCAGAAGCAGCTGAAATACTAATGAGATTTGGAATGGGATGCATAGGTTGTCCTTCAGCTCAGGTTGAAACTTTAGAACAAGCTTCTGAAGTACATGGACTAAATTTAGAAGAATTATTAGCCGCATTAAATGCATAATAACAAGATTAAACTCTTAGGAAAAATCCTAAGAGTTTTTTAGTGTTTTAGAAAATATCTACTTTTATAATTGTAAAAGTAGATATTTTTTTAATTTTTTTTACTAATACATTATTATGGGTTATTTTGTTAAAAAAATACAATAAAATACTTTAAAAAGATTGTTTTATTACAAAAAACGACAAAAGAACAATATATGAAAAATAGTTAAAATAAATAAGGTAATATTAATTCCTTGCAAATTATAATGTCAGTAAAATAAGAAATTTAACAATTTTACGAAGTTTATCATATGTGTTTTAAAGAAAATTTGGCGGGTAACTAAATATTATGAACATAATAAATATAAAATGTTCTTGATGTAATGAAATATAAAAAATAAATAATTAGGAGATGGTTAGAATGAATGATGCACAAGCATCTCAAAAACATTCACTAACATTGTTTGCATTCTTTGCAATGACTGCATCAATGGTTATGACTGTTTATGAATATCCTACATTTGCAACATCAGGATTCCATTTGGTATTCTTCCTTTTACTTGGAGGTATATTATGGTTTCTACCAGTTGCTTTATGTGCAGCAGAAATGGCAACAGTTGACGGTTGGCAAGAGGGTGGTATTTTTGCTTGGGTTGGAAACACATTAGGTGAGAAATTTGGGTTTGCAGCAATATTCTTTCAATGGTTTCAAATAACAGTTGGATTTGTAACCATGATTTATTTTATTTTAGGTTGCGTTTCATATATATTTAATTGGGATGCACTAAATAATGTTCCACTAATTAAGTTTATTGGTGTATTAGTGATTTTCTGGGTCCTAACTTTTTCACAGTTAGGTGGTACTAAAAATACAGCTAAAATAGCAAAGGCTGGATTTATATTTGGTATCTTAATACCAGCAATAATATTATTTGGATTATCAATTACATATTTACTTCAAGGTAATCCTGTAAATGTAAAAATAGGAGCACAATACTTCATACCTGATTTTTCTAAGGTAAATACATTAGTTGTATTTGTTTCATTTATACTTGCATATATGGGAGTTGAAGCTTCAGCTTCTCATGTAAATGAATTACAAGATGCTAAGAAAAATTATCCATTAGCTATGATTATATTAGTTATTCTTGCAATACTTTTAAATACTATTGGTGGATTAACAGTTGCAGCCGTAGTTCCGCAAAGCCAATTAAGCTTAAGTTCAGGCGTTGTTGAGACATTTGAAGCATTAGTACTGCACTTTATGCCTCATGGAACATGGATTGTAAAAATAATTGCTATATTATTAGCATTAGGAGTAATGGGTGAAGTTAGTGCATGGGTTGTAGGACCTTCTAAAGGTATGTATGCTGCAGCACAACAAGGCATTTTACCTAAAAAATTAACAAAAACTAATGAACATAATGTTCCTATTAATTTAGTTTTCGTACAAGGAGTAGTAGTTACAATATGGGCTGCCGTTCTTACATTTGGTGGCGGAGGAAATAACGTATCATTCCTTACAGCTATATCATTAACAGTTGTAATATATTTAGTTGGATACTTATTATTCTTCATAGGGTATTTTGCATTAATCCTTAAAAAACCTGATTTAAAACGTGCTTATCACGTTCCAGGAGGAAAAACATTTAAATTAGTAGTTGCGACATGTGGATTAGTAACATCAATATTTGCATTAGTTATCTCATTTGTACCACCGGCTCAATTAACTGGCAAAAGTGCTCATGAATATTTAACTATACTAATAATAAGTTTTATTATTACAGTTTTAATACCATTTGTAATATATCAATTTACATCTAAAAAAAGAGATGTAAAAACAATAAATTAGGCAACATGTTTTAAATATATATATTAATTAATTATTCAAACAGAGGAGGTTTTAAACATGTTATTTGGAAGAAATGATAAATTAGGAGATAGTTATGAAACACCGGTATTTGGATCAACAGAATCTGGCTCTAGTATACCAAAGGATATATTAGGGAAAAATTCTATTGCCCCAAAAACGGCATACAGATTAATTAAAGATGAGTTAATGAATGAAGGGAATGCAAGACTTAATTTAGCAACATTCTGCCAAACATATATGGAAGATGAAGCAACTAAGCTTATGGCAGAAACATTAGAAAAAAATGCTATAGATAAATCAGAATATCCACAAACAACAGAAATGGAAAATAGATGTGTAAATATGATAGCTAACTTATGGCATGCTCCAAAAGATATGAATTATCTAGGAACGTCAACTGTGGGTTCATCAGAAGCATGTATGCTTGGTGGCATGGCTATGAAATTTAGATGGAGAAACAGAGCTGAAAAATTAGGAATAGATATAACTAAGAGAAAACCAAACTTAGTAATTTCATCAGGATTTCAAGTTTGTTGGGAAAAATTCTGTGTATACTGGGATATAGAAATGCGTTTAGTACCAATGGATGAAGAACATATGAGTTTAAATATAGATAAAGTATTAGACTATGTGGATGACTATACAATAGGTGTTGTAGCATTACAAGGTATAACTTACACAGGAAAATTTGATGACATAAAAGCATTAGATGCATTACTAGAAAAATATAATAAAACAGCAAAAATAAGTGTTCCAATACATGTTGATGGAGCATCAGGAGGACTATTTACTCCATTCATAGATCCTGATATGGAGTGGGATTTTAGATTGAAAAATGTAGTATCAATTAGTACATCAGGACATAAATATGGATTAGTTTATCCAGGTATAGGTTGGGTAATCTGGAAAGATGAAGAGTACTTGCCAAAAGAACTAATATTTGAAGTAAGTTACTTAGGTGGAACAATGCCAACAATGGCAATAAACTTCTCAAGATCAGCAAGTCAAGTTATAGGACAATATTATAACTTCTTACGTCTTGGATTTGAAGGATATAGAGAAATACATCAACGTACAAAAGATGTTGCAATGTATTTATCAGATGAAATAGAAAAAATAGGATTATTTAAAATATATAACAATGGTGAAAACTTACCAATTGTATGTTATAGATTAGTTGATGAAGCTAACGTAGAATGGACATTATATGATTTAGCAGACAGATTAGCGATGAAAGGGTGGCAAATACCTGCTTATCCATTACCAGAAAACTTACAAGACACTATAATACAACGTATAGTATGTAGAGCTGACTTAAGTCATGACATGGCTGAATTATTTATAAGAGACCTTAAAACAGCTATAAAAGACCTAGATAATGCAAATGTATTAGTTCATGGTAAAGAAACAGTTAAAAAAACATACGGATTTACACACTAGAAAATTAAAAGCAGCTAGGACCATAAAGTTTGGAACTAGCTGTTTTTTTAGTATGATTTTTTAAATTTTATTTTCAAAATCCAAAGTTATTATATTACAAGTTAGCTTTTGTAATATAATAATTATTATATATTTGTAAATAAAATTTGAAATGATATACTAAAAAAAAGAATTATAGAAAATACTAAAAAGAGATACTTAAATAAGGAGATTATATTATGAATGTAGAAAGAAGAATATCTGAACTTATTGATTTAATAAATTACCACAATGAAAAATACTATAACGAAGATACACCAGAGATAGAAGATTTTGAATATGACAATTTAATGAAAGAATTAATTAAGTTAGAAGAGGAAAATCCAATGCTAAAGAGGGTTGATTCTCCATCAAATAGAGTAGGAGGAAAGGCTCTAGATAAATTTGATCAAATAGTACATAAATATCCTATGTTAAGCTTATCAAATGCGTATTCATCACAAGACTTAAGAGATTTTGATAGAAGAGTTAGAGACACTGTGTCGGGAAAAGTAGAATATGTTATAGAGTTTAAAATAGATGGATTATCAGTAAGTCTTACTTATGAAAATGGAGAGTTTGTAAAAGGTGCTACTAGAGGTGATGGTGTAGTAGGAGAAGACATAACTAAAAATTTAATGACAGTAAAATCTATACCTTTGAAAGTAGATTACAAAGATGAATTAATAGTAAGAGGAGAGGTGTATATTTCAAAAGATAATTTTGAAAAAATAAATAAGCAACAAGAGGAATCTGATCAACCGTTATATGCCAATCCGAGAAACTTAGCTGCTGGTTCTCTAAGACAATTAGATCCTAAATTAACAGCTAAAAGACCTCTTGATATATTTATATTCAATTTAGAACATTTAGCTGATGATGATTGTAAAACTCATAGCGGTTCTCTTGAGTTACTAGACAAATTGGGATTCTCTGTAAGTCCAGACTTTAAAGTATTTTATAATATTGAAGATGTTATAAAATATATCGAATACTGGACAGATCATAGAGAAGAACTAAAGTATGGAATAGATGGAATGGTTATTAAGGTTAATGACTTTGAGCAAAGAGAACAAATGGGATTCACAGCAAAAAGTCCAAGATGGGCAATTGCTTATAAATTCCCAGCGGAAAGGAAAACAACAAAGTTATTGGATATAATTATAGAAGTTGGAAGAACAGGAAATATAACACCAACAGCTGTTTTAGAACCAGTTAAATTAGCAGGAACGACAGTAAGTAGAGCAACACTTCATAACGAAGACAATATAAAAGAAAAAGATATAAGAATTGGTGACATGGTTGTGGTTCAAAAAGCTGGAGATATAATACCACAAGTTGTAGAAGTGGACAAAGAAGTTAGAACAGGCGAAGAAATTATTTTTGAAATGCCTCATAAGTGTCCTGTTTGTGGAGAACCAACAGTAAGGTTAGATGGAGAAGCAGCAGTAAAATGCATAAATATATCTTGTCCTGCTCAAATTAGAAGAGGTATTATTCACTTTGTTTCTAGAGATGCTATGAATATAGACGGCCTAGGTGAGTCAATAATAACATTACTATTAGAACAAAATCTTATAAAAGATGTTTCTGATTTATATTACCTTAAAAAAGAAGATGTAGTAAATTTAGAAAGAATGGGAGAAAAATCAGCAACAAACCTTATAAATGCTCTAGAGAAGTCTAAGGCAAATGACTTGTACAGGCTAATAAATGGATTAGGGATAAAACACATAGGCGTTAAAGGTGCAAAAATTATTGCCAATGAATTTAAGGACTTAGATGTGATAATGAATTTAAATACAAATCAACTTATTAATTTAGAAGAATTTGGTGAAACTATGGCTGATAGTGTAGTTGAATTTTTCAAAGAAGAAAAAAATATTTCTGTAATAAAAAAATTAAAAAATGCAGGTGTAAATACCAAAATAATTGACAATGATAATGAAGGCGCTATAAAAGTATTTGATAAAATGAAAATTGTATTAACTGGAACTCTACCAACGCTTAAGAGAAACGATGCAAAGGATATAATAGAAAAGTTAGGTGGAAAAGCAACTTCAAGTGTTAGTAAGTCAACATCATTTGTTCTTGCAGGAGAAGAAGCTGGTTCAAAACTTACAAAAGCAAATGAACTAGGAGTGAAGGTAATAGATGAAGAAACTTTCATTAACTTATCTAAATTATCTTCTAAGGAAGAAGTATTAGAAAGTTTGAAATAATGGAAAAATAATATACATAATATCTTTGAATAAAGGAGCCATTATTTTGTAGTAAATTAAATTGAATAGTGCTAAAATTATAACTATGAATAGATTAGAATAAGTATTGAAATAATAGATATTTTCAAAAACAACTATAAGATTCTAATATAATAAGCGAAGTAAATTTTAAGCAACGGATTTATACGAAGCGAATTTTAAGTAGCAGATATGTCTGAAGTGATAGCAAAGATATATTGTTGACGTTATGAGCAAAGTGAATTTTGCAAGAAAGGAAAAATAATGATTAGAATTGATGGGAGAAAATTTGATCAAATTAGAGACGTAAAAATCACAAGAAACTTCACAAAGTATGCAGAAGGTTCTGTTTTAATAGAAATGGGAGAAACAAAAGTTGTGTGTACAGCTTCAATAGAAGAAAAAGTGCCTCCTTTTTTAAGAAATACTGGAACAGGTTGGATAAATGCAGAATATTCAATGTTGCCTAGATCAACTCAACAAAGAAAAATAAGAGATTCTTCAAAGGGAAAAATTGATGGAAGAAGTCAAGAAATACAAAGATTAATAGGTAGAGCAATAAGATCTGTTGTAGATTTAAACAAACTTGGTGAAAGAACTATTTGGGTTGATTGTGATGTTATTCAAGCTGATGGAGGAACTAGAACTGCTTCTATAACAGGAGCATTTGTAGCTGTTGCTGAGGCAATTTATAAATTATATAGCGATGGCTTAATCAAAAAAATGCCTATACAAAACTTTGTGTCTGCTATAAGTGTTGGTATAGTCAATAATGAGTGTTTACTTGATATATGTTATGAAGAAGATTCAAATGCACAAGTGGATATGAATATAATAATGACTGACAGATGTGAGTTTGTAGAAGTTCAAGGTACTGGAGAAGAAAGACCTTTTTCTAGAAAAGATTTAAATAAGTTGTTAGAACTAGGAGAAAAAGGGAATAAAGAACTTATAAGGATACAAAGAGCAGCATTAGAAGAAGTTGCTGATGAAATATTAGGAATGGATTATGGCAACGATATAGTTATTTCTACGGGAAATGCACATAAATTAGAAGAAATAGGTGCAATACTAAAAGATTTAGATTATAATATATATTCTCTAAAAGATGTAAATTTAGACGATTTAGATATTGAGGAAAATGGAAAAACATTTGAGCATAATGCCTTAATAAAAGCAAGGACTGTTGCTAAACTTACTAATATGATAACAATAGCTGATGATTCGGGGTTAGAAGTAGATGCCATAGGAAAAAAACCAGGCATTTACTCTGCTAGATATGCTGGAGAAAATGCAACAGATGAAGAAAATAGAGAAAAATTATTAAAGGCTTTGAAAAATACTCCAATAAGTCATAGAACTGGAAGATTTGTTTGCTGTATTGCAGTAGTATTTCCAGATGGTAAGGAATTTGTAGTTAGAGGAACTTGTGAAGGAACTATAGCTTTCGAAGAAAAGGGTAAGAATGGATTTGGATACGATAGTTTATTCATAGTTGATAATTACAATAAGACTTTTGCAGAATTACCATCAGCGGTCAAAAATGGTATAAGTCATAGAGCGAAAGCTTTAGAACTTATGAAGGAAGAACTTTCAAGAAGAGTTATAAGATAATAAAGGATAAAATATATGAAAATATGAATAATTAGTGATACTCATGGAGATATGAGAATTATAGATAAAGCAATTCCATATTTAAATAAATGCGATTTAATTATTCATGCTGGTGATTATATTGATGATGCAGAATACATATATTATTCAACAGAAGTGAATGTTAAAAGTGTAAAAGGAAATTGTGACTCATATAATATGGATGGACATTATGAATTAAAATTTTCAGTTGAAAATAAAAATTTTTTTGTATGTCATGGTCATAATCATGACGTTAAAATGGGTATTAACTCATTATATAGATTTGCAAAAGATAATAATATTGACTTTGTAGTATTTGGACACACTCATATTCCTATATATGAAACAATAGACAATATTACCTTTATAAACCCAGGTAGTCTTGCACATCCAAGAGGTGGCAGTGATAGATCTTTTGGAATATTAACATTGGACGATAATATTTCATATGAAGAAATAAAAATATAAACAAGAAGTGTTGAAATTAAGGGAACACTTGTAAATAAAAAACCTTGTATGATATAATTAAAGAGTTACCTATAAATTAGAATTATAATTTATAAAAATCATTACATAAGATATTTAGGAGGATAAAGTTAATGAAAGTAGAATTAATTAAAACAGAAGGCAATAAAGTAAGTTTTAAATTAACTGTAGATAACGATAAATTTGAATCGGCAATAGTTAAGGCTTACAATAAGAATAAAGGGAAATATAATATACCAGGATTCAGAAAAGGTAAAGCACCTAGAAAAATAATCGAAACTAACTACGGAAAAGGTGTATTCTATTCTGATGCAATAGACATACTATTCCCAGAGGTATATCCATCTGCTATAGATGAATTAAAAATAGATCCAATCGATGCTCCATCAATAGATATAGAAGAAATAAGTAAAGACAACGGATTAGTTATATTAGTTGATGTAGAAGTTAAACCATCTTTTGAATTAGGTGAGTACAAAGGCGTTGAAGTAGAAAAAGTTGAAGAAGCTATAAACGAAGACGCTGTTACTGCTAAATTAGAAGAAATGAGAGAAAAAGGATCAAGATTAGTATCTGTTGAAAGAGAAATAGCTAATGGAGATACTGCTAACATAGATTTCGAAGGATTTGACGGAGAAGTTGCATTCGAAGGTGGAAAAGGTGAAAATTATGACCTAGTTATAGGTTCAGGATCATTCATACCAGGATTTGAAGAGCAATTAGTTGGTAAAAAAGTTGGAGAAGAATTAGAAGTTAATGTTACTTTCCCAGAAGAATACCATGCTGAAAACTTAGCTGGAAAACCAGTTGTTTTCAAAGTTAAAGTAAATGATGTTAAAGTAAAAGAATTACCAGAGTTAAATGATGAGTTTGCTGCTGATACTACTGAGTTCAACACTTTAGAAGAATTAACAGCTGATGTTAAAGCTAAAGTTGAAGTAGAAGCTGCAGAAGCTGCTAAAAATGAATTAAGAAACAGAGTTATAGAAAAAGTTGTAGCTAATACAGAAGTAGAAGTTCCAGAGGCTATGGTTAAAAATGAAATAGAAAATCAAATGATGGAGCTTAACTATCAATTACAATACCAAGGATTTGGAATGGAGCAATTCTTACAAATGACTGGTAAAACTATGGAAGAATTTAAAGCTGAATTTGCTGCTAACAGAAGAGATGAAGCTGTAAGAAATGTTAAAACTTCATTAGTTATAGAAGCAATAGCTAAAGCTGAAGATGTTCAAGTTAGCGAAGAAGAAGTTGATGCAGAAGTACAAAAAATGGCTGAATCATATAACATGACTGTTGAGCAAGTTAAAGAAGCTTTAAGACCGACTGATCTAAAAGACATGGAAGGTCAATTAAAAATAAGAAAAACTATAGATTTATTAGTTGATAGTGCTAAAATAGCTTAATTCTTTACAGTAGTCCCCCCGGACTACTGTAAATTATATATTAAACATTCAGAGGGGGTATGATTTATGGCATTAGTACCTACAGTAGTAGAACAAACAGGAAGAGGAGAAAGAGCCTATGATATATATTCTAGATTATTAAAAGATAGAATAATATTTTTAGGTGATGAAGTAAATGATGTAACTGCTGGACTTGTAGTGGCTCAACTACTTTTCTTAGAAGCTGAAGATCCAGATAAAGACATACATCTATATATAAATTCCCCAGGTGGAAGCGTTACAGCAGGTATGGCTATATATGATACTATGCAATATATTAAACCTGATGTAAGCACAATATGTATAGGTATGGCAGCATCTATGGGTGCATTTTTATTAAATGCTGGAGCAAAAGGCAAAAGATATGCTCTTCCAAACAGCACAATAATGATACATCAACCATTAGGTGGTGCAAAAGGTCAAGCAACAGATATAGAAATTCATGCTAAATGGATTTTACAAATAAAAGAAAGATTAAATCAAATTCTTTCTGAGAGAACAGGTCAACCATTGGATAGAGTTAAGGCTGACACTGAACGTGACAACTTTATGAGTGCAATGGAAGCCAAGGAATATGGGTTAGTTGACGAAGTCATAGAGAAAGCCCATAGTTAGGAAAGAGGTGCTTGTTATGTCAAAATACGAAGAAAAAAGACAACTGAAATGTTCATTCTGCGGGAAAACACAAGATCAAGTAAGAAGATTAATTGCAGGTCCTAACGTTTATATATGTGATGAATGTGTAGAACTTTGTGATGAAATCATTCAAGAAGAAATTGAAGAAACAATGGAAGAGGATACTACATCTCTACCAAAACCTAAAGAAATGATGGATATTCTTAATGACTATGTAATTGGTCAAGAAAGAGCTAAAAAAATATTATCAGTTGCGGTTTATAACCACTATAAAAGAATATATAGTAAAAAATCTACAACTAAAGATATAGAAATACAAAAGAGTAACATCCTTTTACTTGGACCAACAGGTTCTGGAAAGACACTACTTGCTCAAACTTTAGCTAGAACACTAAATGTTCCATTTGCAATGGCAGATGCTACTTCTTTAACAGAAGCAGGATATGTAGGTGAAGACGTTGAAAATATACTACTAAAACTTATCCAAGCAGCTGATTTTGACATAGAAAAAGCAGAAAGAGGAATAATCTACATTGATGAAATAGATAAAATTGCTAGAAAGTCAGAAAATCCATCTATTACGAGAGATGTAAGTGGTGAAGGCGTTCAGCAAGCTCTTTTAAAGATTCTAGAAGGAACTGTAGCTAATGTTCCGCCACAAGGAGGAAGAAAACATCCTCATCAAGAATTCCTAAAAATAGATACTACTAATGTGTTATTTATTTTAGGTGGTGCCTTTGATGGTATAGAAAAAATAATTCAAAGACGTGGAACAGAAAAGACAGTAGGATTTGGTGCTAAAATTGAAAGTAAGAAAGATACAGATTTAGGAAAAATATATGCAAAAGTTCTTCCTGAAGACTTACTTAAATTTGGTATAATACCAGAATTTATAGGTAGAATACCTGTAGTTGCTACATTAGAGTTACTAGATGAAGATGCTTTAATGAGAATTCTGCAAGAACCTAAAAATGCTCTAGTTAAACAATATAAAAAATTATTTGAACTAGATAGTGTTGATTTAGAATTCGATGACGATGCTCTAAGAGCTATAGCTAGAAAAGCTATAGATAGAAATACTGGAGCTAGAGGTCTTAGAAGTATAGTTGAGAGTGTTATGATGGAAACTATGTATGAAATTCCATCAAGAGAAGACATCAAGAAAGTAATAGTTACGAAAGAATCTGTTGCTGATGAAACACAACCAATTATGGTTCTTAAAGATAAAGAAGAAAGTGCATAATTAATATAAAAAGGAGCTTATATATTAATAAGCTCCTTTTAATTTCCAACTACTTGATTAAGGTGTTTTGACAACTTGTAACTTAAGCAAGGGAATTATTAAATTTAGTTTTATTATGCTAAATTAATACGTACTTTATATGTAGCTTTGATTATGAACAAAATAAATATTTATAAATGAATTATTATTTTATTAATATAGCATAATAAAATTAACCTAGATTATGCATATTGCTATGTTGATTTGTGTTGAAAATTAACATACATAAATATATAATATAAAAAGCAAAGAAAATAGCACTTTAAGGAGTGATAATGATGGAACAAAATTATACTAAAATTGACCATGAGTTACCATTGATACCTTTAAGAGGATTAGCAATATTTCCATATATGATATTAAACTTTGATATAGGCAGAGAAATGTCATTAAAAGCATTAGATCAAGCTATGTTAGAAGATGAACTAGTATTTTTAACTTCGCAAATAGAAGCAGAAATAGATGAACCTACAACAGAAGATTTTTATCATGTTGGAACTATTTGTAAAGTTAAACAAGTTATCAAACTACCTGGAGATACAGTTCGCGTTTTAGTAGAAGGAGTATCTAGAGGTAAAGTTAAAGAAATAGACGAAGAAGATGGATACTTTAAAGCTATAGTAGAAGAAATAATATACGACCAAGAAAACGAAGAAGTAGATATAGAAGTAGAGGCATTTGTAAGAAATGTTTTTGATGCATTCGAAGAATACATAAATATAGGAAATAGAGTTTCACCAGAAATATTAGTATCTCTTGGAGAAATAGAAAATGTTGACAGGTTTATAGATACTATTGCATCTAATATTTACCTAAAAGCAGAACAAAAGCAAGAGATTCTTGAAGAGTTTGATATAGTTAAAAGATTAGAGTTATTATATAAAATTCTGTTAGAAGAAATAGATATCTTGAAAATAGAAAAGAAAATAACACTAAGAGTTAAGAAGCAAATGAACAAGGTTCAAAAAGAGTACTACCTTAGAGAACAATTAAAAGCTATACAAAAAGAATTAGGAGAAGATGAAGACTTAACTTCTGAAGTTGAAGAATATAAAGAAAAACTTAAGAAAATTAAAGCGCCTAAGGAAACAAAGGAAAAAATAGAAAAAGAAATTAATAAATTTTCTAGAACATCTCCTCAGTCTCCAGATTCATCAGTAAGCAGAACATATTTAGATGCTATATTCTCACTACCATGGAATAAAGAGACAAGAGATAAACTTGATTTAAAAAATGCTAGAGAAATTTTAGATGAACAACATTATGGATTAGAAAAAGTTAAGGATAGAATATTAGAATACTTAGCTATAAGAAAATTATCCAAATCCCTAAAAGGACCAATAGTTTGTTTAGTTGGACCTCCAGGTGTTGGTAAAACTTCCATAGCAAAATCTATAGCAGAAGCCTTGGGTAAAAAATTTGTAAGAATATCTTTAGGTGGAGTAAGAGATGAAGCTGAAATAAGAGGACATAGAAGAACTTATGTAGGGTCTATACCAGGTAGAATAATCAATGGTATAAAAGAAGCTCAAACTAAGAATCCAGTGTTCTTATTAGATGAAATAGATAAAATGGCAGCTGATTACAAAGGAGATCCATCTTCAGCAATGCTTGAAGTTTTAGATCCAGAACAAAATAAAACATTTGTTGATCATTACTTAGAAGTACCTTTCGATTTATCAAAAATACTATTTGTTACTACAGCAAATAGCTTAAGTACAATACCAGGTCCATTACTTGATAGAATGGAAATAATAGAAGTATCAGGTTATATTGAAGAAGAAAAACTTAATATAGCACAGAAATACTTACTTCCAAAACAAATCAAAGAGAATGGATTAAAAGAAGGATTTGTAACAATAGAAGAATCAGCAATGAGAGATATAATAAACTATTACACAAGGGAAGCAGGAGTTAGAACTCTAGAGCGTACTATAGGTAAAGTTTGTAGAAAAATTGCTAAAAAATTCGTTGAAGATCCATCACTAGAAAGTGTTTTGGTAACATCTAAAGATTTAGAAGGATATCTAGGAAGAGATAAATATCTATATGATTTAGCAGGAACAAAACCAGAAGTGGGTATAGTAACAGGCCTTGCATGGACTTCAGTAGGTGGAGTTACACTTCCTGTAGAAGTAAATGTATTAAAAGGAAAAGGACAAGTTGTATTAACAGGATCACTTGGTGATGTAATGAAGGAATCGGCTAGAACAGGTATATCTTATATAAGATCTATAGCAGATAAATTTGATATAGACCAAGATTTCTACAAAACAGAAGATATTCATATACATTGTCCAGAAGGAGCAACTCCAAAAGATGGACCATCTGCAGGTATAACTATGGCTACTGCAGTAATTTCTGCATTAACTAAAATTCCTGTTAGATGTGATATAGCTATGACTGGTGAAATAACTCTTAGAGGTAGAGTAATGGTTGTAGGTGGAGTTAAAGAAAAGGTACTTGCAGCACATAGAGCTGGTATTAAGAAGATTTTAATACCAAGAGAATGTGATTCTCAATTAGATGAAATACCTGAAAATGTAAAAGAAAAACTAGAAATTGTTCTTGTTGACCATATGGATCAGGTTTTAGAACATGCTTTAGTAAAAGACGGTGATAAAAATGAAAATTAGAAGTTCAGAAATAGTAGTAAGTGCAATAAAAAAAGATCAATATCCTGCAGAAGGACTACCAGAGATAGCTTTAGTTGGAAGATCAAACGTAGGAAAATCTTCAGCTACAAATGCTTTATTAAACAGAAGAAATTTTGCTAGAACAAGTCAAACTCCTGGTAAAACAAGAACTATAAACTTTTATAAAATAAATGAAGAATTTTATTTTGTTGACCTTCCTGGTTATGGTTATGCTAAAGTATCAAAATCAGAAAAGGATAAATGGGGAGTTATAATGGAGAGATATCTACAAGATAGACAAGAATTATGTGCTATTTTCTTACTTGTAGATATAAGACATGAGCCAACAAATGATGATGTTATGATGTATGAATGGGTAAAACACTTTGGATATAACTGTGTTATTATAGCAACAAAAGCAGATAAAATATCTAGAGGACAATATCAAAAGCATATAAGCATAATAAGAAAAAAATTACAGCTTGAAAAAGATGAAAAAATAATACCTCTTTCTTCTTCTAAGAAAACAGGAGTAGAAGATGTATGGAACGAAATAATAGCTCAATATGAAGAACATGGTTATGAAATAACAGTTGATTAGTATGAAATTGTGCTGAAATGTGAATTAACATTTCAGCACAATTTTTTTATTTAAGAAAATTATAATTCTAAAAAATTAAATTAATCAAAATAAATGCTATAGTTTATAAAAGTTTAGACGTATTATTAATACAGAGAAACATTATAATTATGAGACAGAAAAATAAATAAACTATTTAAAAATATATATAAATTTAAAAATATAGGAGTATGATAATGCAATATACAGAGAGTGTTAGTCAAACAAAAATATTATTAGAATCGGGAACTAATGAACTTGAAATAATGGAGTTTACAATAGGAGAAGAATTATTTGGAATAAACGTAGCTAAGGTACGTGAGATATTAAGAGCTCAAGAAGTGAAAAAAATGCCAAACTCACATGAAGTAGTAGAAGGAATATTTAAGCCTAGGGATGAAATAATAACTGTCATAGATTTAGGTAAATATTTAAATATACCTAGAACTGGCAGTGGAACACATGACATTTTTATAAAAACTAATTTTAATAAATTAGTTTTTGCTTTTCATGTTGAGGCCGTTGTTGGAATAGGTAGAGTTTCGTGGGAAAAAATAAGAAAGCCAGATAAAATCATATATGGTGGTGGTGAAGGCGTTGCAACAGGTATTGCTGAACATAACGACAAATTAATAACTATATTAGATTTTGAAAAAATAGTAGCTGAAATAAGTCCTGAGTCTAGTATTCAATATGATGAGATAGATAAACTAGGAAAACGAGAAGATTCTTATAAGCCAATATTAATAGTTGAAGATTCAACATTACTTTCAAAAATGATATGTGATTGTATGAATAAAGCAGGTTATAGAAATATAATAAAAATGGATAATGGTCAGGATGCGTGGAAATATTTAAGTGAAGTTAAAGAAAGTGGAGAACCAATATCAAATCATGTGAGATGCATAATATCTGATATAGAAATGCCTCTAATGGATGGCCATAGATTAACTAAATTGGTAAAAGAAGATCATGATCTTAAAAACATACCACTTATATTATTTTCATCACTAATAAGTGATGAAATATACGCAAAAGGTAAAGAACTTGGAGCAGATGAACAAATAACAAAACCAGAGATCGGTAATCTTGTTAGTGTTGTTGATAGGCTTATAAATAAATAATACTTTTAAATATTTAAAAATTAACTCATATTATACTTACATGAAGCATTATAGAACTAGTGTTTTTGTAGTTGATATGGGTATTTTTATATAAAATACTATGTAACCTAGATTTTCTGCATATGCATATATTATATAAATGCTAGAAAAGCGGTAACCAAATGGCTACCAATATAATAATATAAAAGGTAGAATATTTTAGGGGGCATGAATATGAAAGGCAAAATTAGAAAGATATTTCCTGGAGCAAATACAAGTAACGGATTTTATTCCTTTTTTGATTATATTATTCCAAAAGATGCAAATAGAATTTTTTGTTTAAAAGGAGGACCTGGAGTTGGAAAATCATCTCTAATGAAAAAAGTAGCACGCGACTTTTCAGAAAGAGGATATGATGTAGAAGTATTTCCATGTTCATCTGATCCAGGTTCATTAGATGCTGTTGTAGTAAAAAAACTAAAAGTTGTATTGTTAGATGCAACAGCACCACATGTTGTTGATCCTAAAATACCAGGTGCTATAGATGAAATAGTTAATTTCGGTGATTTTTGGAATGCAGATAATTTAGAAAAAAATAAGGAAGAAATAGTTCAATGTAATAAAGAAATAGGATCATGTTTCCAAAGGGCGTTTAAATATTTAAAGGCAGCAGAGCCTATTTTTTATGACATAGAAAGCAAAAATATGGATATAATGGATTTTGGTAAACTTAACAAATTCACAGATGAATTTATAGAAGAAATATTTAAAGGGATAGAAAACAAAGATGAATTATCTGTTCCTAGACATTTATTTGGAACAGCCATAACTCCAATAGGTCATATTGACTATTCAGATAGCTTGCTTCAAGATGCTAAAAAAGTTTATTACCTTGATGGAACAATAGGTTATGGGAAAACTACTTTTTTAAAGAGAATATATGATAAAGCAATATTAAAAGGATTAAAAGTAGAAGTATTTCACTATCCTCTTATACCAGAAAAAATAGAATCAATAATGATAACAGACTTAGGAATAGCAATAACTACAAGCTCTTTATTTAAAGATAAGGATGAAATTAACCTAGGTGAATTTATAGATAAAGAAAAAATATATAATCATAAAGAAGAGCTAGAAGTAGATGAAAAAATATTAGATGAATTAATTAATTATGCTATTTCTAATTTGAAAAAAGCAAAATCAAATCATGATGTAATTGAAAACTACTATATACCAAATATGGATTTTGACAAGGTCAATCAGTTAAAAGAGGAATTAGTAGAACGAATTCTAAAATATGAAAATAAATAGTTAAGATAAAAAGCTATGATATTAAATGAAAAAATTCATTTTGATATCATAGCTTTTATTATTTTGGTTAAAATAAGAGTTTATATCTGTATAAATAAGAACTTAAGTGTTGATAATCATAGTAGATATTTATTTTAATGGAGGTGATTAAAATTACAACATCAGAAGCGGATTTATCCATATTAGTACCAGAAAAGCTTGCAAGGAAATATAATTTGTTTCCTATGGAGCTATATGAAGATTCTTTAATAATAGGAATAGAAGAAGAAAACATATATGCATCTCAAGATTTAAAGTTAGTTACAGGAAAGAACATAATTCTAAAACAAGTATCAGGAGAAGAGGTTTTAGAAAATATTGAACTATGTTATGGAGATTCAATTGATATAGATGATGATTATGCTAACTATTTATTTCAAGACATTTTACAAAAAGCTGTAAAAGAGAAAGCCAGCGATATACATATTGAACCTTTCAGTGATTTATTAAAAATTCGTATGAGAGTGGATGGCAATATGAAAGAAATGTTGAATTTAGAGCTGGATTTATACCCACCTCTTTCATCTGTAGTAAAATACAAAGCTAATATGGATATTACAGAAAAAAGATTACCTCAAGACGGAAGAATAGACGTGAAAATTAAGGATTCATTAATAGATATTAGGATTTCAACTGTGCCAACTACTTATGGAGAAAAAATAGTGCTTAGACTCTTAAGTAGAGATTCTTTTCTTAAAACAAAGGAAGAACTAGGATTTTCTAAAGATGCTATAGAAAAAATTCAAGAAATAATAAATAAAAAGACAGGCATATTGCTTGTTACTGGTCCAACAGGAAGCGGAAAAACTACAACTGTATATTCTATTTTAAAGAATTTGAGAAATATAAGTAAAAATATCATGACCATTGAAGACCCTATTGAATACAAAATGGAAGGTATAAATCAAATACAGGTAAATCACAAAGTAGGCCTTACTTTTGAAAAAGGGTTAAAAGCAATCCTAAGACAAGACCCAGATATTATTATGGTTGGTGAAATTCGAGATATAGAAACAGCAAAAACGGCCGTAAGGGCAGCAATTACAGGTCATTTAGTAATAAGTACCCTTCATACTAACGATGCAGTTTCATCTATAGCTAGATTAATTGACATGGAAATTCCACCATACTTATTAAATGCATCTTTGATTGGCATTATATCTCAAAGATTAGTAAGAAAAGTATGTGAAAACTGTAGTAATGAAGTTATTATCAACCAAAATGAGAAAAAAACAATTTATACAGCTATTCCTATTGGATGCGAAGAGTGTTCATATACAGGATACAATGGTAGAACTGTAGCTTTTGAGATTTTGTCTATAGATGATGAAATACGAAATGGAATTCAAAAAAATAAAGAAGCAAAAGATATAAAAAATATAGCTGTTAAAAATGGAATGATTGCCTTTGAGGATACTTATTCTTATTTAATTAAAAATAAGATAACAACGTTAGAAGAATGTATCATGAGCAAAGAAATTATTAATTAGGAGAAAAAATATTGTATAAATGCATAATTTACGATGAAGAAAATAATAGAAAAGTTTTAAAACTAAATATTGATAGCAAAGAGGGAGTATATTCTTATGCTAATAAGAACAGATTTAAAGTAGTAAATATTAAGGAGAGAAAATCATTTCTTAAAGGCATGAAATTAAAAAACAAGGATTTAAAAGTTTTTTCAAAAGAAATGAGTATCCTCTTAAAATCAGGATGTGAGATATCTAAAATTTTAAGAATATTAATAGATGAATCAGATGATAAAGTAAGGATTGTGCTAAGAGGAATACTTGGAGATATTGAAAGAGGTAATTCAATAAAAGAGTCATTTGAAAATACGAAGGCCTTCTCCAATTTTTACATAAGCATGATAGCAGCAGGAGAAATAAGTGGTAACTTAGATGATGTTATGGACAAACTAGCTATTTATTATGATAAAGAAAATAAATTGAGAAATAAGATTATAAGTATATTAATTTATCCAACTATATTAATAATAACAATGATTATATCTTTTATATTTATTTTACTTTTTTTAATTCTTAACTTTGAAGATATTTATGCAGATAATAACATGAGAACACCAAGATTAACTAAAATACTAATATTTTTGTCTCATTTATTTAGGGATGATTTTCTTTTAATTATAATTGTTAATTTGATTTTAGTAGGTGGATTAATATATCTCAAGAAAAACAATGATAAGTTTAATGAAATGATAAATAAGTTTATATTTAAAGTTCCAATTGTAAAAACATATATGAAATTAATTATTAGCAACAAATTTATAAAAGCTTTATCAATTTTAATATCCAGTGGTGTACAAATTGTAGACTCAATTGAAACATCAGCAAAAGTAATGAGCAATGAGTATATATATTTGAAAATATGTAAAGCAAATGAGCTTATTAGAAAAGGTAATAGCATAGGCTATTCTCTGAAAACAGTGGAAGAATTACCATCCTTACTGTTATCAATGATAACCATAGGAGAAGAAAGTGGAAAACTAGATACAGTGTTAAACACGGTTACTGAGTACTATGAAAATGAGCTAGATTCAAAACTTGAAATTGGGACAAAATACTTTGAAAACTTTATCACTTTAGTTATAGGAGTAGCTGTAGGTATAATTGTTATATCTATGATGGTACCAATGTTTGATGCTGTATCAGCTATTTAAAAAAAGGAGGAAATAGTAATGTTTAAATTAAAGAATAAAAAGAAAAGAAGGGGATTTACCCTGATTGAAATGGTGATAGTTATTACTATAATAGGAATTTTATCTAGTATTGCAGTAACAAAATATTCAAAAGTGCAAGAGAATGCAAAGAAAAATGCTGATTATGCTACAGCTGCCAATTTAGCAACAGCAGCAATGATATCTGTAAGTGATGGAAATACATCAGTCCAACCAAACAACTTACAAAGTGATGGATACATTCAATTTGTACCAGCTGCAAAATCAGTAAAAGGCGGCTCATTTGATGTAACGGCACAAGGAGATTCTGTAACAGTTAAGATAGGTACTGAAACATTTTATCCAAAGCCTAATGAAACTAACACAAATTAGTACCTCAACAATATAATTAATAATAAATTTGTGGAGGTGATTTTATAAAGGAATATCTTGTTGTAAACATTAATAATGAAAATACAGAAATATTATTAATAAGAAAAAATAGAAATAAGTACAATGTACATAATAAATTAATATATGAAAAGGGGAGCATTAGCTTAAATCATAAAGAAAACAATATGTACGAAGATGAAGTAGCTCAAATGATAAAGGAAAATATAAATTATAAGTTGAAAAATATATATTTCAATATACAAAATGATGAAATTATTATTAGAAATATACCAAATATAAATTCTAAAAGAGAAAAAGAAATCATTCAGCTAATTAAATATGAAATAGGTGACCATATATCTTTAGATTTACAAAATTATGTAATAAAATATAAAAAAATTATCAATACTAAGGGAAAAGGATCAATACAAGGAATATTATTTCCCAAGAAATATGTAGACATATGCAAATCTATAAGCAAAAAGTTAAAAATTAAGAAAAAATACTTATATATTAATTTTGACATTTTACAAAAACTGATTGATATTAAAGTTATTGATTTATTGCAAGATGGTTATGAAAAAATAACCATAATAGAAAATAGGAAAAAAGATATGGTTTTAAATACAGTTTGCAATAAAAAAATTATTGAATCTTATGTAGTGGATAAAGCTAATAGCCAGTATTCTATTAATCAGTTTTCATATAATAATACATACTATTATGGAATAAATGATGATTTTATAGAAAATCTACAAATAAAAAAATTAGACATTAAGAATAAATTAATTTCAAACAATAGTGAAGAGATTGTAGACGTGACAGTAGACAATTTATTAGCTTGGGGGATGATAGTATAAATGAAAAAGAATAAAAATATCAATTTTTTGAAAGAAGAAAAAAAAGAAGAAAAAATTTTTAAGTGTACTGTAATAATATTAATGTACTTATTAATTTTTCAAACTTATACAAATATAAAAGTGGTTAATAATTTAAAAGAAGAAATTAATAACACTAAATTAATGACTCAATCTAATGAAGTATTAAAATCGAAAAATAAAAAGAGTACATTAATAAAAGATACAAATAAAATATATGATTTGTTAGGTTTTCCAAATGTTGAGAAACTATCGATTGAAAACAATAAAGTAAGTATAGAAGGTAAATGTAAAAACTTAAAAAAGCTAGATGAATTAAAATCTATGGATAATATAAAAAATTTTTCTATAGCTAGTGTGGAAAATAAAAATAATAAATTATATTTTCATGCAGTATATGAAGTAGGAGGTTCTGAATAACTTTGAAGAATAAAAAAGAATTTAAAAAAATATGCATAGCAATAATAACCTTTATAGTAGTTAGCATAGGTGTTTCTTATCCTATAAACAATAAAATTAATGCTTTGGAACAGGAAAAAACTAAACTAACAGAAACTAAGCCTCAATATAAAGGTGACTGTTATGATGAAACAATGGATTTAAGTGATGATATAGTAATTAAGATAATTGGGAAAATAGATTCTAGTTTAGATATTAATTTTGTTAATAAATTTGATGAAACTGATGAAAATAATAAATCATATTCATCAATTGAATTAAGTGTGTCTGGAAATTTAGATAAAATTAAAGAAATAGAAAGTGTTTTAAATGATTTGAATCTAAATTATAAAATTGAAAAGATGGATATAAAAAATGCTAAAGATGAAAAGGGAAATGAAAAGAATTATGTAGATTGCATGATGACGTTTAAAGTCATATAAAGTAATATGATAAGGTAATAATTTATGAATTGGGGTTTTATGAAAATTTACAATGAAAATGGTAGTACGATTGTTAATAAATTTAAAAGGATAATAGCTTAATTTCTAGAAAATTATTATTAAAGTATGGAAGTCTAAAAGATTATATGAAACTATAAAAAGCAGATTTACAATAATAATTAACAATATAAATGAATGATAAATTCTAATATAGGATCAAGTATAAATGGCCGTGCTTAAAAATAGTAAAGGAGTGAAGATAACTTGATAGGTAGAAATGAACTATGTCCTTGTGGTAGTGGAAAAAAATATAAAAAATGCTGTTTACAAAAAAATCAGTTAGTAGAGTTTACAAGAAACAAAATATTATATGCAAAAGGCTTGTATAAAAATATGGAAAATAAAATATATGAATATTCTAAGACATCAAGTTTCTACAGTGATAGAGAAGAGTGTTCCAAGAAATTTTATATTTCACAAAAAATTAACTCTACAATAGACAAGCTATATAATAGATATTTCATGTATGATTATAGAAACAATGAGGGAAACACTATAACTAAAATGTTTATAGACGATAATAAACTAACTTTAAGTAAAAATCAAAGAAATTTATTATCAGCAATGGTTAAAGCCAATATAAGCATATTTAAGATTGAAGATATAGGAATTACAAAATCAATAATTAGAGACTATTTTAATGATAATAAAATAGTAGTGGAAGATGTTGATGCTTTTAAAAATTTAAATGTTGGCGAAAGTATAATAGGAAGAACGGTAAATGTTCAAGGAATGAATATATTAGTTGATGAATGTATAAAGATATCAGATAAAAACCTAAAAATTATGCTTGATAATATTAAGGAATTATACAAGTCTAACAGTAAAAAAACAAAGAGTATAAAAGAATTTGTAATTTATAATAGTGAATTAATTTATAAATTTGGACAACAAATACTACTAAATAATAAATCACCTATTTCAAACCCATTAAATACTCAAGTTAAAAATGAAATAGAAAGTAAAGAGAGTAACAATTCAGATATATACATATATGATGCATTAATACATAACATGGAAGAAAAATATCTACAAAAAGGATTAGATTTATGGAAAGAGTTTATTAAATCTAATAAATCTATAAAAGGTAGCGAAAATGGATGGGCTGCTGCAATAGAATATTATATAAAAAAGGATGCAGGCGAAATTATAACTCAAGCTCAAGTATCTGAAAAATATGAAATAAGCCCTCGTACACTAGGTAAAAGATATAAAGAATTAAGAGCATCATAAAATTTATTACTATTAAAAATTAATTAGATTAATAAGAAAATACTATTAAATTTTATATTTAATAGTATTTTTGCATTTAAAATATAAAAAGTTATAAAAAAAAGGTTTTAATATATTTAAAAGGTGATAAAATAATACATATATAATAGAGAAAGAGGTAAAAATATGAGTCTTAGTTTAGGAAATGGAATTGCAGTATCAACTAACTATATAAAATCAAATCCAGCAGTGCCTGTATATAATGGTGAAGAAAGTCCTAGTAACTTATATGCTGTAATTTATCATATAGAAATAGGATACAATGAAGGTAAAGAACAAAAAGTAAAACAATACATAATAATTGACTATAAAGACTTTGATTTATCTTCAGAAAAGAAAGATGAATTATTAGATACAGCAAAGAAATACTGTGAAATGAAAGATATACCTGAGGGAGATCAATTAGAGATAACATTATTAGACAATGATGAAGCTGAAGATTTCTTAGAAAAGGTATTTAATAATATGAAGGTTATAAGAGGTCTTATTACTAAAAGAGACTAATAGTATTTAATAGCTAAAAATAAATAATAATTTTAAAAAATCAAAGGCTTTGGAAACTCCTAGCTTTTGATTTTTTTTGAGTAATAAGAGTAAGATTATTTTTTTAGTGGTAAACATAATAAGTAAGATAAAATAAACAATTACAATTAAGGAGAAAAAAATGTTAAGAGTATCGAATATAAAAATTAGTATTAGTGATGATAAATCGAAAATACTAAAGTTAGTAATGAATAAATTAAAAATAAAAGAAAATGAGATAATTGAATATCATATTTTTAAAGAATCCATAGATGCAAGAAAAAAGGGAAAAATAGATTTTGTATACACTGTAGATGTAAATGTTAAAAATGAAGAAAAACTATTAAAAAGAGTATTAAAAGATGTAGTTGAAGTAAAACAGCCTAGTTATATAGATATTAAGCATGGAAGCAATAAAATAAATCATAGGCCGATTGTTGTGGGCAGCGGACCGGCAGGCTTATTTGCATCTTTACTTCTAGCACAAAGAGGATACAATCCACTATTGCTTGAAAGAGGATTAGATGTTGATGAAAGAACAAAAGATATTAATAACTTTTGGAATAGTAGAGTTTTTAAAAATAATTCAAATGTACAATTTGGAGAAGGTGGAGCTGGAACATTCTCAGATGGTAAACTTACAACAAGAATAAAAGATATAAGATGTAGAAAGGTTCTAGAGGAACTTGTAAACTTTGGATCGCCTGACGAAATATTGTATTCTCATAAGCCTCATGTGGGAACTGACATACTTAAAAATGTGGTGAAAAATATAAGAGAAGAAATAAAAAGATTAGGCGGAGAAGTAAGGTTTAACACCAAAGTTACAGATATAGAAGTAGAAAATGATAGCATAAAAGCTGTAATAGTGAATAATAAAGAAAGAATAGAATGTGACCATATAATTTTTGCCGTAGGTCATAGTGCGAGAGATTCTTATGAAATGTTACATAGCAAAGGTGTAAAAATAATTCAAAAACCATTTGCTATCGGAGCAAGAATAGAACATCCACAAGTATTAATAAATAAATCTCAATATAAGGAATTCTACGATCATCCAAGACTTGGAGCGGCGGATTATAGATTAATTGAGCATACATCTAATGGAAGAACAGCATATTCATTCTGTATGTGCCCAGGAGGAACTGTAATAGCTTCTGCATCAAATGAATTTGAAGTAGTAACAAATGGCATGAGTGAGCATGCTAGAGATAAGGTAAATGCAAATAGCGCTTTCTTAGTTAATGTTACTCCAGAAGACTTTGGAAGTACTAATCCTTTGGCAGGGATTGAATTCCAAAGAAAATATGAAAAACTTGCTTATGAATTAGGTGGAAATAATTATAATGCACCAATGCAATTAGTTGGAGATTTTTTAAATGACAAGATAACAACAGATATAGGAAAGGTTGAACCTTCGTACAAACCAGGTGTAACAGGTACTGATTTAAGAGAATGTTTACCAGAGTTTGTAACATCAACTATGAAAGAAGCATTAGTATCTCTTGATAAGAAACTAAATGGGTTTGCTATGCATGACGCAGTATTAACAGGTGTAGAAACAAGGTCATCAGCACCAGTTAGAATAGTAAGAGATGAAGAAACATTACAATCAGTAAGTACAAAAAATTTATATCCCTGTGGTGAAGGTGCGGGTTACGCAGGAGGAATAGTTACAGCCGCTGTTGATGGTATAAAATGTGCAGAGAAAATAATTGGAAAGTATTGCCCTATTGTTAAATAATTTTAACAATAATGGGGAAATTGATAAAAAAAATTAACAAAGATTTATGATATAATGTTTATGCATTAAATCATAAATACATAATAGTAAAAAATTTTTTAAGATTAAAAGCAAAATGTAATAATCAATGAACGAATGTAACTAAGGAGGAATAAAATTTGGAAATAATCATAGGTATTATGGGTGGATTGGGACTATTCCTATTTGGAATGAATCTTATGGGAGAAGCCCTAGAAAAAGCAGCTGGAAGTAAGCTTAAAAAAATCATAGAACTTCTAACTAGTAATATATTTATGGGAGTTCTTGTTGGGACATTAGTAACAGCTGTAATCCAGTCATCAAGTGCCACTACGGTAATGGTAGTTGGTTTTGTTAATGCTGGTATAATGACATTGCCACAAGCAGTAGGAGTAATTATGGGTGCCAATATAGGTACGACAGTTACAGCCCAATTAGTATCAATAGATATGAACGGACTAGCTCCTGTAGCTTTAGGAATAGGTATTATTCTTTATTTATTCGGTGGGAAACCAAAAACTAAGCATATAGCAGAAGTTTTAATAGGATTTGGTATTCTATTTACAGGTATGGACTTTATGAAAGAAGCAGTTAAACCATTATCAGAGTATTCAGGATTTACTAGCGCATTACTTACTTTTGGTAAATATCCAATCTTAGGGCTATTATTAGGATTTGGAATAACAGCTATAATACAAAGTTCAAGTGCATCTATGGGTATGTTAGTTGTTTTAGCATCACAAGGATTAATACCACTTAATAGTGCACTACCAATATTATATGGTCAAAATATAGGTACTTGTGTTACTTCTTTATTATCAAGTATAGGTGCAAGCATAAGTGCGAAAAGAGCAGCACTTATACATTTAATATTCAATATACTTGGAACAGCACTATTCTTAATATTCTTAAATAAATTAGTTGTTAGTGCAGTAACTTATATGGATCCAAATAATGTTGCAAGACAAATTGCCAATGTTCATACAATATTTAATATAGCATCAACTTTAATTTTATTACCATTCAATAAATTTATAATAAAATTAGCTACTAGATTAGTGCCAGACAACCACACTGAAGATGATGATGTAAAAGTTGTTAAGTTTATAGATGATAGAATGATTGAAACACCTTCAATAGCATTAGTTAATGTGGAAAAAGAAACATTAAGAATGGGTGAAAAGTCTAAGCAAAGTTTAGATTGTGCTATGAAAAGTGTGCTGGAAAAGTCAGAAAAAGATATATCTATTACTTTAAGAAAAGAAAAAAGAATAAATGAATTACAAAAAATGATATTAAATTACTTGCTTAAATTATCAAAAGCTCCTCTAAATGAAGAATCAAGAGAAGTTATAGATTCATTATTTAATACAGTTAATGATATAGAAAGAATAGGAGATCATGCTGAAAATATAGCAGAATTAGCTCAAAATAGTATAACTAATGACGTTACATTCTCAGATCATGCAAGAAATGAGTTAAACGATATGTACAATAAAGTATTATCAACATATACTTATGCATTAGAATCTATGAGAACATCCGATGTGGATCTTGCTTGTAAAGTAATCAAAATGGAAGAACAAGTAGATATTATGGAAAAATCATGTAGAATAAACCATATGAGAAGATTAAATAATAATATGTGTAGTATAGATAATGGTATTATTTATTTAGAAGTAATAGCTAACTTAGAAAGAGTTTCAGACCACGCTGTTAATATAGCTCAACAAGTTATAGCACAAAGTGTAAATGAAAAATAGATAACATATAAAGCTTTAGAGATAATATTTATTTCTAAAGCTTTTTATATTTTTTATAAAAATGTAAATATTAATCAATATAATAAAAAAATAATATAAACTAAACAATTTTTTAACAAGAAGGCAAATTGGTTTTATGATATAATTTTATGGTATTAATATTATAAAAAAGGGAGTAGAATTATGAACAAAATTAAATTTAATTATAGTAAAGCCTTAGATTTTTTTGCTAAGGAAGAAGTTGATACATTACAACCTTATGTTGATGTTGCGCATGAAATGCTTCATGAAAAAACTGGTCCAGGAAAGGATTTTTTAGGTTGGATAGATCTTCCTAATAATTATAATAAAGAAGAGTTTGCAAGAATAAAAAAAGCAGCTCAAAAAATACAATCTGATTCAGATGTACTAGTAGTAATAGGAATTGGTGGTTCATATTTAGGGGCTAGAGCTGCAATAGAATGCTTAGGTCACTCATTTAGAAATAGCTTAAGCAAAGATGATAGAAAAGCTCCAGAAGTATATTTTGCAGGAAACAATATAAGTTCAACTTATTTAATGGACTTAATTGAAATAATAAAGGACAAAGATGTATCATTAAATGTTATATCTAAGTCAGGAACTACTACTGAGCCAGCTATAGCTTTTAGAGTTTTAAAAGAGTTTTTAGAAAACAAATATGGCAAAGAAGAAGCAGCAAAAAGAATATATGCAACTACAGATGCTAAAAAAGGAGCATTAAAACAAGTTTCTGATGAAGAGGGATATGAAACTTTTGTAATACCAGATGATGTTGGGGGAAGATTCTCTGTATTAACAGCGGTTGGACTATTACCAATAGCTGCAGCAGGATTTGATATAGATGAAATGATGCAAGGAGCTAACGATGCTCGTATAAAATATTCTACATCTAACTTAGAAGATAATGATTGCTACCAATATGCAGCTGTAAGAAATATATTACATAGAAAAGGTAAAGACATAGAACTACTAGTAAATTATGAGCCAAACTTACACTTTGTAAGTGAATGGTGGAAACAATTATACGGAGAAAGTGAAGGGAAAGATCAAAAAGGTATATTCCCAGCTTCAGTAGATTTCTCAACTGACTTACACTCAATGGGACAATATGTTCAAGATGGTAAGAGAATATTATTTGAAACAGTTTTAAATGTGGAGAAACCAAGAAAAGTAGTTGAATTAAAAGCAGAAGAAAAAGATTTAGATGGACTTAACTACTTAAGTGAAAAAACTATGGATTTTGTAAATGAAAAAGCATTCCAAGGTACTTTACTTGCTCATACTGATGGTCAAGTTCCAAACTTAATAATAGATATACCAACATTAAATGAGTATAATTTTGGATATTTAGTATACTTCTTTGAAAAAGCTTGTGGAATAAGTGGATATCTATTAGGAGTAAATCCATTTAATCAACCAGGTGTTGAAGCATACAAGAAGAATATGTTTGCTTTATTAGGTAAACCAGGATTTGAAAAAGAAAAAGAAGAATTAGAAAAAAGACTTTAGAAATTAAGGTTTAATTAAGAATAAAATATTATAATGAAATCATCATAAGAGATTTATATCGAATTTGATGATTTCTTTTTTTTAGAAAAGATTATAAAAATTAATAATATAAATAAAATAATAATAAGTTTATTTTGTTAGGAGGAGAAAAAATGGCAAGAAAAAAAGGGATAGGATTAGTAGTAGTTGTAGCTGTAATATGCTCAGTACTTAGCTCGTTTTTAACAGTAATATTATTGAAAAATAATTTAAGTACGTCATCTGGCTCATCTTCATCACAAAGTATAAGTATAAATAGTAAAGGAAAAAGTACAAATGTATATCAGGCAGTAACAGAAAAGGCGATGCCGTCTGTAGTAGGTATTACTACAACTGTTATGAGTTCAGATAATATGTTTTCTATTCCAACTGAATCAGAAGGCGTGGGAACAGGTATAGTAG